>DATLWH010000417.1:0-19010 GCA_035576505.1 Thermoanaerobaculia bacterium
TCGGTCGACGAGCAGGGGATCGACACCGAGGTCACGGCGATGCCGTCCGTTACGTCGATCGTGCGCGGGGTGGCCGTGCTGCCTGCAATGGTCAGCGGGTACGAGCCGGGAGTGATGGAGGCTGGTAGCCGTAACTGCGCGTAGGTCGATGCGACGGCGACCGGCTGGAGCACCGTGCCGCCAAGCAGGAAGCTCAGGCTGCGGCGAAATCCGGTTCCGGCGATCGGGAACTCGGATGACGTCAGAAGACGCGCTGGTGCGGTGGTGATCTGTGGCGCGGCTGCCGCCAAAACGCGGAAGGTCGATCCGGCCGCAACATTCCCTGCTACATCGCGGAGCGTGATCGTCGCACTGCCCGGAGGCAGGTCTGGAACCGTAACGAAGTGCGCGTCGCTCGTTGACGTCACGTCCAGACCGGCGACGCTGTCGAAGAAGACCGCATCGTCGTCGCGGAGGGAGGAGCCCGCCACGATGATGCGATCACCGGGTGCGCCGGAAGGAGGATCGACTCCGGCGACCTGCGGCAGCATCGCGCCGCTGGTGTAGAGAAACCCTCCGGCGAGCGTCGAGACGTCGCTGCCGCAGCGCATCGTGACGTCGACGCTGCCCGGAGCGTGCGGCGGAGCAACGGCGAGCAGTGACGTCGTCTGGTCGTTCTGGATTGTCGTGGCCGAGGCACCGTCGAACCAGAGCGAGCAGCGGCCATGGCGGAAGTTCTCGCCGGTCGCCGCGACCAGCACTCCGCCGCCGGTTGGCCCGATCGTGGGCGAAAGGCGCGTGAGGTGCGACGGTACCGAGGTGTACGTGTACTGCTTCGGCAGCGTTCCCGTATTGTCACCACAGCGCACCGAGACGTCGACCGTTCCCGCATCGTGTGGTGGCGTGTTCGTCGTCAGGAAGCCCGATGTCGACGTCGATGTATTCAGCCCTGACACACCGTCGAACATGACGGCGCATCGCGTGCTCATTCCGTTGCCGTAGATGGTGACATGCTGACCGCCGCTCGAAGGTCCCGAGGTTGTATCGAGACGGGTGATGGCCACCCCGGCCGCCGGCGCGACCTGAATGCGAAAGCCGGTTGTCGACCCGCCGTACACCGCAGGCTCTGTCGCTGTGACGACCGTGACACCGAAGCCCGTCGCACGAATCAGAAAGGTGCCGACGCCGTCTGTACCGATCGTAAAGACAGACGGAAGGCTTACGACGGCCGGGTTCGTCTGCAATAGAAAAAGTACTACGGGTACCTTGGGTGGTGGATCAAAGTGCGCAGTGGCGGTTGTCGTCTGAGCCAGGTTCAGGTCGACGAATGCCTTGTCGAATGTAAATATCGTGGTGGTGTAGACGTCGACGCGTGACGAGATCGTCTGGGATCCACGCGACGGCGGCGTCGCGATCGTGATGATGGCCGAGCCATTACCGACGGTGGTGACATCGAACGACTTCCCGAGCGAACCGGCGGGAATATCAATGAACGGCGGGACGGTGGCGACGCTGGTATCCGAGGATGTGATCATCAGGCGGTCTGTCGTCGCCGTCGGCAAGGTCGTGGTCACACTGAGCGATCCGACAGTTCCCAGCATGATTTGTTGCGACGCCGGGCTAAGGAGATAGTCGTCGTTCAGGATGGTAATGATGCCTTTCGCCTGCCAGCGCGCGATGGTCGCGGTTACGAAGATCGTTTCATCCGGCTCCGACAGCATGTCGCCATGAATTCTGACGATGATCTCGGCCGAGGTCTGCCCCGGCGCCAGGAAGACGTTCAGGAACTGGCTCGAGTTCGGGTAGCCGCCTTCATAGTCAGAGTTGAGTGTGGCCGTGCCTCCCGTCGCGAAGCTGTAAATCGTCTCTGAATACTTGAGCGGTACGGAAAGAGTAACCTGCAGATGGACATCCGTCGGTCCGCTGTTCCCTTCGGGTACGGCAATGCTGGTGATGGAGACCGTAGGCTGTGGTTCGTCCTCAATGAGGTGGATGGTCGTGGCAGAAATGGCGCCGAGGGTCACGCCGGGCTTCGACTGCAGAATGACGTAGTAGCCCTGGTTGTTCGGTGCAAATTGGTCGAACACATTGTCGTTCGGAATCACCAGAGAGATCGCCTTGCTCATCTCGTTCGGCCCGAAGCTCAGAGCGCCAAGGGAGTTCACGCCGTTCACGAACGCGTTGTAGTTAACGCTGAACGACACCGTTGGGTCGCCAATCCGATTGACGGTTACCGCGCCGGTGCCGTCGTTTTCGTGAAAGGTATAAGAGGTTGCCGAAAACATGACGACCTGATCGGCGGCATACAAAGGCGCGGTGGCGATCAGCAGCGAAATGGCGAAGAGCGCATGACGAATCATCATCGTTGTCCTGCCGCGCGATGACGCCCGCCGCCGCAGCGGGGGTCACCGGCGGACCTGTAGGTGAACGCGTCCGTCAACGTTGCCGCGCTGCCGTCGGGATTGAAGACGGTGATTTGCGGCTGCGCGATACCGAACGACGGCGGTAATCTGGCGAGGATCGTGAAGGGATTTTTCACGAGGACGTCGATGGAGAACGTGGTCCCGAACTGGACCGCCGCTCCGTCATTGAAACCGCTTCCGGAGATCGTGACGAGCGAACCGCCATCGAAGGCAGCGCACAGCGGCGTGATTGCACTCACCACCGGACCGGATGTCGTCACCTCGACGGATTTTGTTACGACGACGGTGCCACGATCGGCGATCGTGAAGGTAGTCGTACCGGGTCCGACACTGATCGGTGTACGAAATACCGCCTGGGTGGGAGGGCAGGCCGCACCACAGATGGAGCGGTCGAAGGAGTTTATGACGGGATTCGGAATGATCTGAACCGGCGCCGGACCGAGCATATACGTCAGGCCGCCGCGGAGACCCGCGCCTGCGACCGTAAACTCCGCACCCAGCGTGAGGCGATCGGGCAGTTTTGTGACGATCGGTATATCCGGGGGAGCGATCGTCACCGTGCGGGTGAGCTCTCTGCCGGCGTAGTCACGCAAGGTCACCGCGGCTTGACCGGTAATCTCCGGAAGCGTGAACAAATGCCGGCCCGACGAAGGTGTCGTGATGTCCGGCCAGGCAACGCCGTTGATGAGAATTTCATCGTCGCCGCGGAAGGCGCTACCGTCCATCTCAGCGATTGTTCCCTGCTTCAATCCGAAAATCTGGGACAACGACGCTGGCGGATCGTCTGTTGAGACGTAGTTGAATGCGCCCGGCAACGTTACCGTGTCGCTTCCACAGACCAGCGACACATCTACGCCGCCGGCGTCATGCGGCGGGCTCAGGACGCCGATGGAGGTCGTGCTGCCCTGAGTCCAGACCGGGGAGGCCAGCGTTTGCCCGAAGCGTGCGCTGCACGAATCGAAACGAAAATCGACACCGATGATACTGACCACCGTTCCACCGCGCGTCGTCCCGGACTTTGGGAAGACAGCCGTCAACTTTGCCGGCGACGGCTGATATGCGAAAGCGTTCGCAAAGGTGAATGACCGCCCATCACACCGAATCGAGATATCGACGGCGCCCGCGTCATGCGGCGGTGTCAGCAGGGTCATCGCGTTTCCGCCAAGCTGAGCATGACCGTACGGCACGGGAGCTCCACCGAATGAGATCGAGCAATGGTCCGAGAAGTTGTAGCCTTTGATTTGCACCGACTCGCCACCCGAGGCGCGGCCGAGCGCCGGCGCAACGCTCGTGACGACCGGTCCGGGCCCCAGCGTGACAGTGACGCCGAAGACTGCAGACGCCCCCCCGTTTATGTCGGGAAGGGCAACGTTGACCGTCGTCGAGCCCAAACCGGTCGAGCGCACCGGAATGGCGGCGCGGCCATCCGCACCGGTAAGGAGAGTGTCCGGGACGTCGACAACGCCGCTCTTTACTGCCTGAATCAGCAGTCTGACGGGCGCCGCTGGCGGAGGGTCAATCTGCACAGTGACGGTTCCCGGCGTGCCGAGAGATAGATTGAGCTGAATGGGATCGAATGCAAGAGCCGTGGCGTCATGCACGGTAACGGACAACTCGTACGTCCGGCCGCCGCGGGACGGTGGCAGCGTTGCCAGAATCGATGCGGCACCCGTTTTCAGGCCGACAAATTCCGCATCCGCCCCTGACGCGCCGGAGGCAATCGTCATGGAGCCTGGAACCATCAGTAGCGTCGGATCGGAGGCCTGAAGAAGCACTTGTTCGTTTGCGGTGGCCGGATCGGTGAGCCGGATGTGGATCACACCTTTGTCGCCTTCAGCGATCCTTTGATACGGAGGGGAGACTGCTCCGTCATCGTCGAGGATCGTGCAGACTCCGATGGTCCTTCCGGCGAGAATCGGATACTGCGGTAACAATTCGACCGTAAAGGTCTCGTCCCCCTCCGGCAGGTTGTCGCCAACGATCGGAATGGACAACGTCGTGGACTGCTGTTTGGGGTTGAAATAGACGTATCCACCCGACCAGAGGTAATCGACGCCGTTTTTTGCGCTCTGGTCGTGTACCACGACGGCCACGGACATCGGAGTAGAAAACGAGGAAGTCAGGCTGAGCGTGAACCTCGCGTAGTTCGGTACCTGGCTGCCCTGGGTGGTTCCCTCGACGACCGTTACGTCGTTGATGGAAACCTTCGCCGTCGTTTGCGCAAATGCCGAGCCCGCCACCGTGAGAAGGACGAAAGCAAAGACACGAGTGCTGATGAGCGGACAACGCATGTTGGAATGTGGACCCGACGACGCATCGTAATCTGTCCTGACTCAATTTCTGATGGGGACAGACGGACGTCGAACGACCATACCGAGCATCCGGCCACGTAGGGGTGTTTCTCGTCACACGTCGATGTTTGGTGGTTCTACCCCGGCGGCCAGCCGAAATTGCGGCCGCCGAGAAGGTGGACGTGAATGTGAAACACAGTCTGTCCGGCCGCTTCGCCGTGGTTTACCACCAGACGGTAGCCTTCGGAGTTGAGCTGAAGATTGCGGGCTATCTTCGAGGCTCGCACCATCGTCATGCCGATGATCGCCGCATCCTCCTCGGTCAGGTCATCGAGCGATGCGATGTGCTTGCGCGGCACAACGAGCACGTGTGTCGGCGCCTGCGGATTGATGTCGTTGAAAGCAACGACGACATCGTCTTCGAATACCTTCTTCGCGGTGATCTCACCGCAGGCGATGCGGCAAAAGAGGCAACGGTCATTTGCGGCCATGGCGCGATAGTACGACAACGCGCTCGATGCCGGCCAGATCGTTGATGACTTCAGTGACCTCGTAACCGCCGGTCACCTCACGGACATCCTCGATCTGGCCGCAGCCGATCTCCAGCAAGACCATCGGCGCGCGCCGCCCGCAGAGAATCCGCTCGATCACTTCCGTTCCGCGCGGACCCGACGTCAGCGCCCCGCGTGGTTCGTGGCCCCGCACCTCGGTTGGCAACTGTTCAACCTCCGCGGCCGGGATGTAGGGAGGATTCGAGACGATGAGGTCGAATTCGCCGCGAAGGGCATCGAACGCATCGGACGTTGCGAAGAAGACCCCCGCGTCGTGCCTACGTGCGTTGCGCCTGGCAACGGCAAGCGCCGCGAAGGAGACGTCGATCGAAGTAACGTGGAGATCCGGCCGTTCCCGCTCCAGCGAGATGGCGATGCAACCGCTGCCGGATCCGATGTCGAGCACGCGCGCACGCTCCGGCGCACGGGCGATGGCCGCCTCCACGAGCAACTCAGTCTCCGGACGAGGAATCAGCACACGGTCGTCGACGAAAAACTCGCGGCCGAAGAACTCCGCGCGCCCGCGAATGTACTGCAGCGGTTCGCCGCGCATCCTCCGCGCGACGAGCACGTCGAGCGCTGCCGGGTCGATCCGCTCCTCGCCGTGCGCGAAGAGCCATGCCGGCGTCCGTCCGGTGACGTCGGCGAGCAGAACATCGACATCGCGCGGATTGACGCCGCCCGCCCGGGCCACCCCCCGGAATCGCGTTCGAACCGATGCAATCGTTTCGCTCTTCATTTTGGATGGCAGGCAGAAGGGCGCTGTCGTCCGTGCGCGGTGATTACTGCGCCTCGCGCACCTGCAGTTTGCCCGTCTCGCCGGCCATCTCCACCGTCCCTTTTCGTTCGAGCTTTCCCCATCCGGTGCGCATGCCGGAGACGGCGGTCTTGATCGACTTGAGAACAACGGCGTACATGAGCTGGCGGTAGAGAAACCGCTGCCAAAAGAGCCAGACCAGTGGCCGGGGATCCTCACGATCGAGTTTGTATGCCACCAGCGATCCGATCAACTCGATGACGAAGAAGAAGGCGTACATGAAGCCGATGAGGTACAGCGACGCCAGCGCGTTCGGCAGGGGTTGCCAGTCGCCGACGAGGCGGCCACGCATCCAAGCCCGGATAACATTCCCGAGCGACCAGAGGATCTGCAGGTCGACAAGCGGTGATAACACCTGAAATGCCACTTGGAAAAGCCAGAGCGTTGGAAGCATGACACGGCCGAAACAGCCGTGACGGAACATGGCCCGGCGGTGCTTCCAGAGCGCCTGCAGGGTGCCGAAGGCCCACCGGAAGCGTTGCTTGAAAAGCGAGCGGAGGCTGTCGGGTGCCTCGGTGTAACCCACGGCGTTGGACTCCGTCTCGATCCGCCAGCCGATGCGGCGGATCCGCCAGGTGAGGTCCATATCCTCGGCCATCGTGTCGGTCGTGTAGCCGCCGGCGTGCAGGATGGCTTCCCGCCGCCACGCGCCGACCGCCCCGGGCACGACGGTCACGGAATTGATGATCGCGTACGCGCGGCGGTCGAGATTCTGGCTGGTCACATACTCGATCGATTGCCAATGCGTCAGCGGATTTACACGATTGCCCACTTTCACGTTTCCGGCCACGGCGCCCACCAGCGGTTTGGCGAAATGACGAACGAGTTTCTCGATCGTGTCGCGGGCGAAGACGGTGTCGGCGTCGAGCGCGATGATGATCTCCCTCGTGGCCATGGCAATGCCGAGGTTGAGGGCGGATGCCTTGCCTCCGTTCGGCTGCACCAGAAGAGTCACGGAGTCGCCGAAGTTGGCGCGGACCTGGCCGGATGTGTCATCGGACGATCCGTCGTCGACGACGATGATCTCGAGGGGTTCGTAACCGGTCGCCAGCACGGCACGGATCGTATTCACGATCACGGTTTCCTCGTTGTAGGCGGCGATGACGACGCTCACGGCCGGCCTGTAGGATTCGTCAAACGACTCGTGGCGCTCGCGCCACTTGGCGATCAGCGCCAGGATGATCACGAAGACGACGCGCGCGGTGCCGAGGATGATGGCGGTCACGAAGGCGATGCCGAGAAACAGCTCGAAGAGATAGATCGCTTCGAAGACGATCCGGTCGCTGGCAAGCATCAGCGTGTCGGAGGACTGAACCGGCGGATTGACCACATCACGAGTCGAGTCGATGAGAGCCGAAACGGGAACGAACGTGTATCCCCGCTTGTGAAGCTCTCTCACGAGGATCGGAATCAGCCGCACCGTCTCGGCCCGGTCACCGCCAGCGTCGTGCAGGAGAATGCAACTTCCCTTCTCTCCTCCATCGAGTTGCTCACGCACCGTCTCCCACATGTCTTCTGCTTTGCGATGATGGATCGAACCGTCCGGCATGCGCTCGGCTGTGTTCCAGTCCTGCGAGTCGATGAACTCCAGCACGGTGATGTAGTTGAGGCTCGATGCCAGAACGATCGGCTTCACCTCAAAATCCGCGGTCGGCTCCGCGTCGGCGTTGTACGGGGGCCGGAAAAGAAGCGTCGAGCGGTGCAGGATGCTCTCGAAGACGCGCCGTGTCGCGTTCAACTGCAACCGGGCTTCCTGCTCCGGAATCACGGCGATGTTCGGATGCGTGTACGAATGATTTCCGATCTCATGTCCCTCGGCCCAGATGCGCCGTACGAGACTGGGATACCGCTCCGCATTCTGACCGATGAGAAAGAATGTGGCCGGCACGTGCATCGCCTTCAGCTCGTCGAGGATCTCAGCCGTGTAGGTATCGGAAGGCCCGTCGTCGATCGTCAGCGCGATCATCTTCGGTTTGTAACCCGTGCGGCTGATGACGTACGAGGTCGGGAACATGTGGTAACTCTCGTCGAGCGCGAGCCCTGTTTGAGGGTCGATCTCCATCGAGCGCGCCCCTTTTTTCGGCAACTGGTCGACGTGCGCGATCTCGCCGTCGCCGACGAATTCGACGTCGAAGGGGAAGGTGGGCGCCTGCAGCGCCGTCATGTCCGGCCGCTGGTTGAGGTTGCCGCGATGGATGAACGACCAGATCGACGGATCGGATGATCCAAGGACCCAGATGGCCATCCCGCGGACGCTGTAGTTCTGCGCGATCAGCCATTGGTTCGCGGCCGTGACGGCATCGAGCATCCAGACCTCGTGCCATTTCAGGGCATCGTCCTGGTAGCGAAACGTTGGATTGAGCGACTCATCATCGAAGTCGATGATGTCTTCCGGCTTCTCTCCCTGCCGGTAGTCGTGGGCGGCGACGAGAGCGCCCTGGTACGTCAGCGGGTCGGCCCAGTCGCGGCCTTCCATCCAGTCGTATGCGTAGTTGGCGATGCCGATGACGAGCTTTTCGCGCGGAACGCCGTGCACGGGATCGACCGCGCGCTGCACGATGTCGCGATACCAGGAGATCGACGCAATGGGACCAGGAGCGCTGTTCTCCGAATGCTCGTCGTAGGCCATGACCACGACGAAATCGCAGACTGAGGAAACAGCGTGCCAGTCGACTGTGCTCTTCGCCTCCAGATCAATGCTGACGAGTAGTTTTCTGCCGGCGAAGGCTGCTCTCATCCGCGTGAGGAATGGAATGAGGAGGGGATAGTCGGCCGGCTCGAGGTTCTCGAAGTCGACGTTGATCCCCTGAAACCCGCGTTCGATGCACCAGTCCCGCAATTTGATGATCGTGCTTT
Source organism: Thermoanaerobaculia bacterium (assembly GCA_035576505.1). Lineage (GTDB taxonomy): Bacteria > Acidobacteriota > Thermoanaerobaculia > Gp7-AA8 > Gp7-AA8 > JADGNZ01. The sequence continues at coordinate 8,918 of DATLWH010000417.1, forward strand.
TCTGCAACGCGGGGTCGTTCAGGAACACGTGAACACGCTTCCGATCGAAGGCTCCTGATCCATTCGCCGAGATCTCCGCGTTGCTGAAGACGGGAACAACGTTGAGGTTGTTCGTCCGCGCGATCTTCAGCACGTCGAGGTTATGTGGCGTGAGAAGCGGATCCCAATCGTGAAAGTCGAGTCCCTTCGCGTCGTCGGTGAGGTGAACCCAGACCGGCAGCAGGTGCGTCATCCGATTGGCGTTTGCCTGCAGAGAGTGAAGGCCGGTCTCCTGCCACGGCGCATAGAACGCTGCCACGATGCTGCTGTTGTCGGCCGTGCCAACGGGCCCCTTGGCCTCCCGGGCGCGGCGGCTTGCCCTGTCTTTACTGATACTGGCGAGGAGGCGTTCGCGGTCGCGTTTGAGAAGGTACTGCGCGCGTGCCTGTCGGTGCGCAGGGGCTCGCAGCCCCCGCTTGATTGCCTCTGTAATCCCTTTGAAACCTGGCAGCAGAGGGACAGTGAAGAGGCTGACCAGCCAGGCGCTGACAATGATCACAGCCACCAGCCCCAGCAGGGTGCCGATGCGCTTCACCCACCACCAGCGGCGGAGGCTCGGATCAAAGAAAACTGCTCGGTCGGTCATTGGCGAATGGCGATCATACAGAACCGGAACCTGCCCGGAGGCATTCTGCGCAACCCGGGAGGTGTTACCCCGTAAGAACTAACCATGAGTCAGACCGTCATCGAGGTGTCAGGCCTCAAAAAGCAGTACCGGTCGTCCGTCGGGCGAGCGCGCATCACCGCCCTTGACGGTATCGACTTCGCCGTCCGCGAAGGCGAGCTCTTCGGTCTTCTCGGTCCGAACGGCGCCGGCAAGACGACGGCCGTCAAGATTCTCCTCGACCTCACCCGTCCAACGGCCGGCCAGGCGCGTATCAGCGGTCTTCCGGCCGGGAACCCGGAGAGCCGGCGCCGGGTCGGCTACCTTCCCGAGGGCCACAAGATCCCCGGCTATCTCACGGCGCGGCAGGCGCTGGGGATCTTCGGCAAGATGTCGGGACTCGACGATGCCGCGGTCAAACGCCGTTCATTGGAGTTACTCGAGAAGCTGCGCATCGCGCAATGGATCGACGTCCGCGTCAAGAAATACTCGAAAGGGATGACGCAGCGCCTGGGCCTGGCCATCGCTCTTCTGCATTCGCCGCATGTTTTGTTGCTCGACGAGCCGACGGACGGCGTCGACCCGGTCGGACGCCGCGAGATCCGCGACATCCTGCGTGCCGAGGCTGCCGCGAACGGCACAGCGGTTCTGCTCAATTCGCATCTGCTATCGGAGATCGAGCTGACCTGCGACCATGTGGCCGTCCTTCGCAGCGGCAAAGTGGCCGCGGCTGGCAGCATCGAAGAACTGACTCGCCGCGCGGCCAAATACAAATTCGTCCCTGTCGTGCCGGTCGATGACGCGCTTGTCGGCGCGTTTCGCGAAACCGGTGCCGGCGTGGAGCGCGTCAACGGCCACCTGCTGCTGACGGTGGACGATGTGACGCATCTCAATGCCCTCGTGGACAGGCTTCGCGCCGGCGGAGGCCAGTTGGCCGAGCTCTCACCGGTCCGTTCCACGCTCGAAGATGTCTTCGTCGATCTCGTCCGCGCCGTCGACCCGGGCGCACAACCGTCGGTCGAAGGAGGGGCGCGATGAAAGTCCTCATGGCGAATATCGAAGATGTCATGCGCGAAGCAGCGGCGCGGTGGACGCTCGTCGCCTACTTCTTCCTCTCGACGATCTTCATTCTCATCTTTGCCTCGGCCGTGAATCTGGACATCGTCGACGGCGCGCTGGCAGGCGCCAAACTGTTCGGCAAGCAGGTCGACGTCAGCGGTTCGATGTCGATCGAAAAGCTGGTCATGGGCTTCGAGTCCGGCTTCTCGGGCGTCCTTTACGTGCTCTGCACCTTCCTGGCGATCTTCGCCACGGCTCATCTCGTGCCGCGCATGCAGGAGAAAGGGACGATCGACCTCTACCTCTCCCGGCCGGTGTCGCGGGTGAAGCTGATCCTGTCACGCTACACGGCGGGGTTGATCCTCGCCGGAAGCAACGTTCTTTACCTGATCGGTTCGATCTGGATGATCGTGGCCTGGAAGACGCACGTCTTCCATCCAAGGTTCTTTCTGGCGGGGGGGGTGATCCTCTTTCTGATCGCAACGCTGCTGGCGTTCGCGTTCCTGATCGGCGTCATCACATCATCGACCGCGGTCTCGATCATGGCCACGTACGGCGTCTTTTTCTTCGGCGTGATGCTGGCCGGCCACGCCCGCATCGAAGCGGCGTTGTCGAAAGAGTGGCAGGCAGCGGGGATCAAGCTTCTCTACTGGATCATGCCGAAGACCGCGGAGCTGGCCACGGCAGTGGTGGCGTACGTCGCCGGGCCTCAAATGCATAACGAATTTCTACAGATCACGGCCGCACCATTCATCAGCACCGCGATCTTCGGGTTGGTGTGTCTCGTTCTCGCTTCCTGGTTGTTCCAACGAAAGGAGTTTTAAATGAAAAGGCAGTTTGTAGCATTAGCGATCCTGGCGCTGGCGCTGGCGCCGGCCGCGTTCGCGAAAAATGACGCCCTATCGCTCATCCCGAACGATGCCGTCTCCGTAGGCGTCGTCCGTCTCGTCGACATGCGCAGCAGTCCGCTCTCCGCGGCGCTGTTCGCGCAGACCGCTCACATCAGCAATGCCGGCGAGGCCGAGAAGTTCCTCAGCGAGGCCGGCCTGCAGCCGACGAAGGACGTCGACGTCGTGGTCTTCGCGACATCACCGCGCACGTCTCTTGGCAGCGAGGCGGACTTTCTGATCGCAGCCGACGGCCGCTTCAATGTCGTCCGTCTCACCAATGCATTGGTCGCTCATGGTGCGGTGAAGAAGTCATCCGCGAACGGCGACTACTTCGTCACGCCCGAGAAGGGCGGCGATGCGAATCATCAAGGCGTCGTTGCCTTCCCGGACGCACACCTCGCTCTGGCTGGCAGCGAAGCGGCTGTCGTCAAAGCGCTGGCCAACCGCGCCGCCGGCGGAACCTCATTTGCGACGGCCAGCGGCCTCGGTCGTGACATGGCTCGCGTCGATTCGCACGCGACGGCGTTCGTGCTCGTCGATGTGCCGCGAGCGCAGCGCATCACTGGTGCGCCGAAGATGGCCGGCAACAGCTCGCAGTCGCAGGCTCTTGGCAGTGCGCTGAAGAATGTCTCCACCGTTGCCATCTGGGCCACCGACACCGGCGACTCGCTCAAGCTGAACGCCATCGGCCTCTCGAGCGATGCGGAGACCCTAGGTCTGGTCGAGGACACGCTTCGCGGTGCGCTTTCGGCAATGCGTCTGGCCAGTCAGGACAAGGCGCCGGAGATGGTTTCGCTGCTGCGGAAGTTCACGGTGACCAGGACGGACAATTCAGTCTCGATCGCCGGCAGCATTCCCGCCGATACATTCAAGACGTGGGCGGCAAAGTCGCACACACACGCAAGCACACGGTAGGCGTCTGAACCGCAAGAACCAGCGAGCCGGAGTACGGTCTTCACCGTACTCCGAGCTCTTCGCTGGCCAACTGCGAAACGACGTACGTAGGTCTCCCGCGCGTGCAGTGTCCGTGCGCTTTAGAGGAAACGTCGGAGGTTCTCGCGCCACCAGGGCCAATCATGGCCGAACACTCCGCCCCAGATCTCCAGATAGTTCCGGATGCCTTTGGACGAGAGAAGCGCCGAGAACTCACGGTTCTTGTCGATGATCGTGTCGTACTCGCCGGTGGCGATGACCCAGTCGATCCGCGACAGCTTGCCGGCCCATTCGCCGTCCATATTCGGGATGTACGCGGTGGGGCAGTTGAAGTAGCAGTTGTCGTCCCAGTAGCCGTCGAGCTGGGCGTGGATGTCGTAGATGCCCGAAAAGCAGATGGCACGGCTGACGACGTCGGGGTAGCGCGCCGCGAAGTTCGCGGCGTGGTAGGCGCCGAAACTGGCGCCGTAGACGGCCAGGTCGCCGCGTTGTGCGCGATTGAAGATGTACGGCACGAGCTCGTGGCGCAGGTAGGCGTCGTACTGGACGTGGCGGGCGGCCCGGACGGAGGGATGAACGTTTCGGTTGTACCAGCTCTCGCCGTTCACGGTGTCGACGAGGACGAGCTGAATCTCACCGCCGTCGACCTTGTCGGAAAGTGATTCGGGAATCCCGCGGTCGTCATTCTCCGAATACCGGCCGGCGGAGGTTGGGAAGAGCACGACCGGGCGGCCGAACTTCCCGTACCAGAGAAGCTCCATCGAGCGATCGAGCGAGGCGCTGTGCCAGTAGACGTGTTCTCGATACATGAAAGAGTTGTCCTAATGCTGCATCAATGTCTGGTGTTCATGTGTTGCAGTTAAACGTCGAATGTAAACGCATGGTTAAATCAACACTTAACATCCAACATTAAACAGTCACCATTCCGCCGTCGGTTTGCGGTGGGGTCGCCGATTCTATACGATCCGCCGCCCGGAGATTTCGATGCGCAAAAAACGAATTGCCCTCGTGTTCGGCATGGAAGACACGTTCCCCTGGGCGTTGATCGACGCCATCAACGCGCGCGGCGGCGAGCAGGTCGAAGCCATGCCCGCGGAGATCTCGTTTCTGAAGGACGACGGGGTCTTTCCCTACGACCTGGTCCTCGACCGCATCAGCCACGAAATCCCCTTCTACCGCACCTACCTGAAGTGCGCGGCGGCGTCGGGCGTGAAGGTTGTCAACAACCCGATCTGGTGGTCAGCCGACGACAAGTTCTTCGACAACCTCGTCGCCAAGTCAGTCAACGTGGCTGTCCCGAAGACCGTCCTTTTGCCGCACAAAGAGTATCCGCCCAGCACGGAAGCCCGGTCGTTCCGCAACATGAAGTGGGTGAACTGGGACGAGGTCTTCGGCTACCTCGGGTTCCCGATCTTCATGAAGCCTGCATATGGCGGGGGTTGGAAAGACGTCTACAAATGCGACAACGAGCAGGAGTTCTTTGCCGCGTATGACCAGACCCGGGATCTGACGATGATGGCGCAGGAGGCGATTGAATTCGACCGCTACTACCGCTGCTATGTCATCGGCCGCAGCCGCGTACACATCATGCACTACGACCCGAAGCAGCCACACCACCTGCGCTACGTGAAGAATCCGCCTCCGATGGAACGGGTGTTCGAGGCTCGGATCCGGCGTGATGCCATCGCGTTGTGCGAGGCGCTTGGCTACGACATGAACACCGTGGAGTTCGCGGTGCGCGACGGCATCCCCTACGCCATCGACTTCATGAACTGCGCTCCCGACGCCGACCTGGCCTCGGTTGGAGAAGCGAACTTCGAGTGGGTCGTGACGAACATGGCGGAGGCGCTGATCGAGATCGTTACTAGCGGGAGGAGGCTGGAGCTGACAGGCAGCTGGCCGAGCACCTTGAATACGAGTAAGGCCGTGGAAGAGGCGATTTGAGGGAGTAGTGCATTCGTGGATTGGAAGTTGCTTCAGCCCAACTTGGATTCCAACGAATCCGCGTATCGACTGCTGATATCCTTCCTCAATGCCTCCACCGCCCACCTTCACCCTCGGCATCGAGGAGGAGTTTCAGGTCGTCGATCCTGATACGCGCGAGCTGCGCTCGCACATCTCCGAGATGTTTGCGGAGGGGGAGAAGCGTCTCAAAGACGAAATCAAGCGTGAGATGCACGAGGCGGTCATCGAGGTCGGTACGCCGATCTGCAGCAATGTGGAGGAAGCCCGCCGCGAGGTGACCCGCCTTCGGCGCGAGATCATCAATCTCGTGCGCGAAAGCGGCCTGCGCATCGCCGCCGCGGGCACGCATCCCATCTCACACTGGGCCAGCGTGCCGATCACCTCCAACGAGCGCTACGACCAGATCGTTTACGACCTGCAGATGGTCGCGCGGGCCAACCTGATCTTCGGGTTGCATGTCCATGTCGCCATCGAAGACCCCGAGACGCGCATCCACGTAATGAACGCGGCTCGCTACTTTCTGCCCCACGTCTTCGCGCTGTCGGTGAACTCGCCGTTCTGGTGCGGCCAGAATACGGGCTGGAAGAGCTATCGCGCCAAAGTCTTCGAGCGCTTCCCACGGACCGGGTTGCCTGATTCGTTCCGCTCGGCGAGCGAGTACGAAGAGTACGTGCAGTTGCTCATCAAGACCAAGTGCATCGACAACGCCAAGAAAATCTGGTGGGACGTGCGGCCGCACCCGTTCTTCCCAACGCTCGAGTATCGCATCTGCGATGTCCCGCTGCGCGTCGACGAGACCATCTGCATTGCCGCTCTTTTTCAGGCCATCACCTACAAGCTGTGGACTCTCTACAGTCGCAACATGGGCTGGCGGCTGTACCGGCGCATGCTGTTGAACGAGAACAAGGCGCGGGCGGCCCGGTTTGGGATTGGCGGCAAATTGATCGACTTTGGCCGGATGGAAGAGGTGCCGTACGCCGATCTGCTCGAGGAACTGCTCGCCTTCGTCGATGACGTGGTCGACGACCTCGGTTCCCGCGAAGCGGTGTATTACGCGCGTACGATCGTCGCCAATGGCCCTGGCGCGGACCGTCAGTTGAAGGTTTACGAAGAGACGAATGACCTCCGCGCCGTCGTCGATTACATCATCAGCGAGACCGAGCACGGCGTTGTCTGACGAGCGTTTCATGCCACGACGCGATCTCCACCAGCCGTGCGACTTCTTCGAGTACGTCCGCGTAAGGGACCTCGAACCGGCAGCGGACGATGACCGTATCGACGTGGCGATCCTCGACATGAACCATGGGTGGCCCAATGTCGGCCACGACTCGCTCGTCCATGCCGTGCTCGAGTCCGCCGAACCGTTGCGCGAATCGCTCCTCGCCGCAGGTGCGAAGGTGCGCGTTCTCTCTTACGACGTCCGCCGAACGTTGAAACTTCCGCACTGTCCCAACGGCCGTTTTCGGATCTACATCGGCACGGGCGGTCCCGGCCATCTCGATCCTCGTCAGAACGACGGAGTCAAAGAGGAGAGCCAGGGGATCGTCGAGACTCCAGCCTGGGAAGCGCCGCTATTCCGTCTGTACGACGGCATCGCCGCGGACGATTCAGCCGCGCTCCTCGGCGTCTGTCACAGCTTCGGCCTGATGTGCCGCTGGTCCGGTGCGGCGCGCGTCGAGCTCCGTGCGGAGAAGAGCAGCGGGATGCCGGAAAATGTCCTTTCGCCGGGAGGCGCTTCGCATCCATGGTTCGCGCAATTCGCCAGTCAGCTCCGCGACGGGCGCCATTTTCGCGTCGTCGATAATCGTCTTTTCGATCTCATCGCCGCCGACTCTTCGTCCGCGAAAGTGATCGCGCGCGAGGACGAGAACAGCGAAGGCGTAACGATGCTGGAATTCGCCCGGAGCGCCGACGGAATGCCCCGAATTCTCGGTGTCAATCACCATCCTGAAATCGTCGACCGCGAACACATCATGACCGTTCTCGAGGAGAAACGCGCCCGTGGCGAGGTCTCCGAATTGTGGTACCGCGAGCGCGTCGTTACGCTACGCGATCTCTTTGTCCGGTTCGAGCGCGAGAGCCGGCTAACCTCGGAGTACTCGCTTCTCGGTCCGCTGCGCCATCACCTGACGAAGCTCGTGGCGGAGCGCTGCGAAGTCCACTCGGCGTAGACAGCCATGGATCCGCGCTTCCGCCCCATTTTCAACGCGCAGATCACGCGTGAACGGTATGAGTGGTACATCCGGGAACTGTCGAAGAGACTCAACTGCACGTTTGCGTTCCGTCTGGCCGAGTCGCCCGTCTTTCTGCCGGACGACTTCAAAGCCGATATCGTCGACGCCGCGCAGGCGATCGTGGAGCAGCTTTCCGATCCGTCGCGCCTTTCCGCGATGAAGCGGGCCATTCCCGCGCGCTGGGATACGCCGGGCATGGATGCGCTACCCAGCTTTACGCAGGTTGATTTCGCCGTCGTGCGGGAGAACGGCGTGCTTGTTCCGAAGTTGATCGAACTGCAGGGTTTCCCATCACTGACGTGCCTGCAGGTCGTCCAGCGCGACGTCTGGCGCGATGCGATGCGCGCGATGCCCGGCCTCGACCAGGAATGGTCCTGCTGGTTCTCCGGCCTTGGCCGGGAGGCGTTCATCGACCTTGTCCTCCGCACGATCACCGGCGGGCACGATCCGGCCGAGGTGATTCTGATGGACATCGACCCACCGCGGCAGAAGACGTATACCGACTTCGCGGCGACCAAACTCCTTACCGGAGTCGATGCCGTTGACCCTCGTGCGCTGAGCAAGCGCGGCAGTCAGCTCTTCCACGGCAACACGCGCATACGCCGCATTTACAACCGGGTAGTCTTCGACGAACTGATCAGCAAGAAGATCGAGCTGCCGTTCGACTTTCGGGATGAGCTGGACGTCGAGTGGGCGCCGCACCCCAACTGGTACTGGGTCTGGTCGAAGTATTCACTACCGTTTCTCGACCATCGGTCCGTGCCCCGGGCAACCTTCGTCTCCGAGCTTCACAGCGTTCCCGACGATTTCACCTCACGGTACGTTCTGAAGCCCCTGTTTTCGTTCGCCGGAGGGGGTGTAAACGTGGAGCCGACTGCGGCCGATCTCGCTGCCATACCGGTCTCTCAACGCCATGCGTGGTGCGTGCAGGAAAAGATCGAATACGAACCCGCGCTGCAGGCAGCCGATGGCGGGGGAGTCAAGATCGAGATCCGGATGATGTTTCTTCGCCCCGACGACGAATCGAAGCCGATACTCGCCCAGAACCTGGTCCGCCTCTCGCGCGGAAAGATGCTCGGCGTCGATTTCAACAAAGACTACACCTGGGTGGGATCGTCGATTGCACTCTCGCCGGACTCGTGAAGAACCCGATCCGGAGGGCGATTTCGGCCCGAAAAGCTACGGATAGTAGAGTTTCTTGACGGTTCAAAAAAACGCGGCGTACACTCGCTTCACCACACGAATGTCCTCCGATCCGACCATTCGTCACTATCTTTCTATCCACCGATTCGAATCGAAGGAGTAGCTATGGCCACTGTACCCACGGACAAACTAAAGGCAGCAGAAACAGCGCTGACGCAGATCGAAAGGCAATTCGGCAAGGGTTCGATCATGCGTCTGGGCGCGAAGGAGTTCGTGCCGATCAGCGCGATCTCCACAGGATCGATCGGCGTGGACGCGGCGCTCGGTGTGGGCGGCGTTCCGCGCGGACGGATCATCGAAATCTTCGGCCCGGAGTCTTCGGGCAAGACGACACTTTCCCTCCACGTCATCGCCGAGGCCCAGAAAGCGGGAGGCCTGGCGGCATTCATCGATGCCGAGCATGCTCTCGACGCGGAGTACGCCAAGAAACTCGGAGTCGACATCGACAACCTTCTGGTCTCGCAGCCGGACAGTGGCGAGCAGGCGCTGGAGATCGCCGAGGTTCTGGTTCGGTCAGGAGCAATCGACGTCATCGTCATCGACTCGGTTGCGGCGCTCGTGCCTCGGGCTGAGCTCGACGGCGAGATGGGCGATTCTCACATGGGATTACACGCACGTTTAATGTCGCAAGCGTTGCGTAAATTAACAGCCATCGTTTCGAAGTCGAAAACATCACTCATTTTCATCAACCAGATCCGTGAGAAAATTGGTGTGATGTTTGGTAACCCCGAGACCACCACCGGCGGCCGCGCTCTGAAGTTCTACTCCTCGATCCGCATCGACATCCGCCGCACGAATCAGATCAAGGAAGGCGAAGAGGTAGTGGGCTCGCGCGTGAAGGTGAAGGTGGTCAAAAACAAGTGCGCAGCCCCTTTCCGCCATGCCGAGTTCGACGTAGGTTACGGAGAGGGCATCTCGAAGACCGGCGAGCTGATCGACATCGGCATCGAGAACAAGATCATCGATAAATCCGGCTCCTGGTTCTCGTACGGAGACATGCGCCTGGGACAGGGCCGCGAGAATGCCAAGATGTTCATCAGGGAGAATCCCGACCTCTCCAGTGAGATCGAGGCGAAGGTTCGCCGCGCTCTCGGCATCGGGGTTCCCGAGCTGACGGTGATCGAAGGCGGCGAGCCTGCAGTGGCCTCGGCACCCTCGAAGCCGGC
>DATLWH010000418.1:0-3841 GCA_035576505.1 Thermoanaerobaculia bacterium
CACGGCGCCGTCGCCGTGCAGGATCTGCTCAAGCGGGCCGGGTACCTCGACGCGGCCGTCGATCCCGAGACATCGTTTGTCCGGCCCCAGAGCCGTGCCGCGATCATCTTCCACGTCACACGGGGACCGCACGCAACCGTCGGTACGGTCACGGTCGATGGCGACACCGCGCCGTTCAAGGCACAGCAGCTCATCGACAAAATGAAGCACGGCCCCGGCAAGGCCTTCGATCTCGACGAAGCCCGCTTCGACGCCGACCGGATGCGCCAGTGGCTCCTTCGTCAGGAGTATCGGAAAGCGAGCGTCCGATACGAGAGCGACGCCTACGACCCGGCAACCCATAAAGTGGCCCTGCACTACACGGCCACGACCGGCCCGCTGGTGAAGGTCGCAGTCACCGGCATCTCAGCGCACTCGCTGCGCGGGCTCCTTCCTTTTCGCCGCAACCAGCCGTACAGCGAAGACGTCATCGACCGCGCGGCCGCGGACATCGTCACGAACCTGCAGCAGCGCGGCTACTACAACGCCGCGGTCGACACCGAGGAGTCGCTCAGCGGCAACGTCTGGACCTCGACCTTCCACGTCAATCCCGGTCCGCAGTTCCACCTCACCGCGGTGACGTTCACCGGCAACGACAAAATCTCCGGCCGGACCCTGCAGGGCGTGGTCGTCTCCTCTGTTGGTGGCGGCATCAAGGGGCTCTTTGCCTCGCTGCTGCGGCGGCCCCAGGGTGTCACGCGCGAGCAGGTTGCCAGCGACCGAACGACGCTTGAGTCGTACTACCGCCTCAAGGGCTTCCTCAGCACGACGGTGGCGACGCCGGTCGTCAACACCAATGCCGCCACGGGCGCGATGACGATCGACTTCCCGATCACCGAAGGACCGCGAACGATGGTCGCCTCCGTCGCCATCGAGGGAAACCAGCAGGTTGCGACGAAGGATCTGCCGAAGCTGGCGCTGAAACCGGGCCAGGCATTGAATCCGACGTTCGAGCGCAACGACGTCCTCGCGCTGCAGACGTTCTATTCCGATCGCGGCAACGCCGAGGTTCAGGTCCACGTCCGCGAAGAAGTGAGCACGGACAAGACTTCGGCGCGTGTCGTCTACGCCATTGCCGAGGGACCGAAGGTCGCATTCGGCAACGTCGTCGTTCGCGGTAACACCTACACGAACAGCAACGTCGTGCTCCGGACGGCCGAACTGGAAAAAGGACAGCCCTTCAGCTACACGTCGATCCTCGAGGCCCAGCAGCGCCTCTACCGCCTCGGTATTTTCCAGCGGGTCGACATCCAGCCGGAGCAGGCTTCCACCGACGTCGCCCAACGCAACGTCACCATCTCCGTCGCCGATGGGAAAGACGTCACCATCGGCGGTGCGCTGGGTGGCACGTCACCCATCACCGCCAACACCGGCGCCAACCGCGCATCGCCGCTCGTCTCCGCGTCGATCGCACATCGCAACCTGTTCGGAACCGGCCGGTATCTCGGGTTGGAGTTGATTTATGCCGAGAAGAACCGGCAGGACGTCTTCCTCACCTATCGCGAGCCCTTCATCGGCCGGTTCGAGCTCCCCGTTCAGATCACCGCGTTCCAGAACGACGACCTCCGCCGCAACACACACCTGCGCCAGCGCGGAAGCTTCATCGAGGTCACGCGCGTCGCGCAAAACCAGACGCGCTGGTCGCTCCGCTATGAGTACCGCATCGCCCAGTGCATCATCGATCACCAGACAGGCGACCTTTGCGCGCTGGCGCAGAGCGTCATCCTGCCCGGCCTCGACCGCGATGCCACCAACGTCTCCATCTCCAGCATCACGCCGACGTTCTTCTGGGACAAGCGCGACGATACACTCAACCCGCACCGCGGCTTCTTCACCACGGCATCGGCCGAGTATGCCTTCCGCTTCATCTCCGCCAACGCGCGCTTCCTCAAGGAATTCACACAGACGTCGTGGTACCTGCCGGTCACAGACCGAAGCACGTTTGCGGTGTCGGGCCGCGTCGGCCTGATTCAGGACCTCGGCGCGGGCACCACCATCGATCCGGCCACCGGCGCCGTGATCCCGACGACCGGCGTGCCGCTGTCGGAGCGTTTCACCGCCGGCGGCGACACGTCAAACCGCGCCTACGCAATCGACCTGCTCGGCACGGCTTGCCCGACGCAGGCATCGATCGACGCCGGCTGCCATCCGACCCTGATCACCATCGTCGATCCCGTGCGGGGCACCACGACGACGGCGCCGATCGGCGGACGGGCCCTGCTCATCTTCAACGCCGAGTACCGCTTCCCACTCGGCGGTCCCATCGGCGCCCAGCTTTTCGTCGACGCCGGCAACACCTACGCCAATACAACCGTCCGTTTCGGCGACCTGAAATACGGCGTCGGCACCGGGCTGCGCTACCTCTCCCCCGTCGGCCCCGTACGCTTCGACTTCGGTTACAAGCTCAAGCGACAGCTCCTTCGCTACGACGATACCGGCAAAGCCGTCTACGAAAGTCCCTTTGCATACTTCATTACGCTGGGCTATGCGTTCTGATGCGCTCAGTAGGGAAACGCTTTGCGGCAGCGGAGTCTCGGGATTGGTGTGTTGCGCGGTGACGCAGTTTCGCGGTCATGAATTACTCCAAACAGCGAGAGCGAGGGTCCGCGAGACCGCGCTACCGCGATTCTTGCATTACCGATGAGCATGCCTGTACCGCTGATCCCGGAAGTCATCGAGCCTGACGAGAAACTGCCTGCTGATCTGGTGGCATTGCGACGCTTCGCGTACCTGATGGACGAGGCCCTCCCCATCCCGGGGATGCGCAAGAGAGTCGGACTCGACGCGGGATTGAGCCTCATCCCCGGGATCGGCGAGATCGTCGGTGCCCTGCTGTCGGCGTGGATCATCGTCGGCGCGTTGCGCCACCGTGTGCCGTTCCCGCGTATCGTCCGTATGGTTGTCTACGTCCTGCTCGACATGACCATCGGATCGGTGCCGGTCGTCGGCACGATCTTCGACTGGCTGTTCGAAGAGAACGTCATCAACCTCAACGCCCTCATCCTGCACCGTGACCGCACACGGCCGCCCCGTTCCTTCGCCGCCATCGCCGGCGGAGCCTTCGTCGTCCTCACGATCATCATGGCCTTTGCGGTTCTCATCGCCGCCGCTCTCGTTGCGGCCATCATCTGGATCGCCTCCAAACGCTGATGTTCCGCAAGAAGAAATCACCCCGCTACCCGCACCGGCCGCCGTTGCCGATGATCCGGCGCCGTCTGCCGATGCGTTACCACATGAAGCATCAGTTCGGCGTGCGCGACTTCGCCTTCCTGCAGACGATGCACGCACTGACCAGTGCACCGATGTCGGAGGGGAACCTGGTCACGATTCTCAAGAACGGCGTCGAGATTTTTCCCTCGATGCTGGCGGCCATCCGCGCCGCAAAGCGGACCATCAACCTCGAGTTCTACATCTACTGGGACGGCGAGATCGGCCGCAAGTTCGCCGAAACGCTGGTGGAGCGCGCGCGGGCGGGTGTCGCGGTCAAGGTGATTCTCGACGCCGTCGGCTCGGCGCCGATGTCGCAGTCGCTTACCGACTTTCTCACGCGCAACGGCATCGATATCGAGTGGTATCACCCATTGCGCTGGTACACGATCTCGACATTCAACCACCGCACGCACCGCAAGCTGCTCATCGTCGACGGCCGGATCGGCTTCTCCGGTGGCGTCGGGATTGCCGACAACTGGCTCGGCGACGCCGACGCCAGGGATCACTGGCGTGACACCGTGGCGCGCGTGGAAGGGCCGGTGGTCACGCAGATGCAGTCGGCGTTCATGGACAACTGGATCAAGAGCCGCGG
>DATLWH010000419.1:0-3932 GCA_035576505.1 Thermoanaerobaculia bacterium
TTCTCGCCCGACCAGCAGGAGGGCGACGTCATCCCCGTTCGCATGCTCCTGCACTACGGCGAGGTCGAAACGCGCGACGGCACAGCGGCCGGCCCGGCGGTAGACAAAGCATTCGAGATCCTGGGGCAGATCGAGCCGGCCAGGCTTTACATCACGGAAGCATTCGTGAAGAAGGGCCGCGTAGGAGCAAGGCTGCGTGACGCAGGTGCGCGTGCCGGGTTGAAACTCTTCGCCATCGCGCCCGACGCCGAGGCGGCCGAGGAAGCGGCACGCGCGGCCGCGGAAGCGGAAGAGGCGGCGCGGCTGGCCGCGGAGGCCGCGGCGGAAGTGACCGCCTCCCGTATCGTGGAGCAGAAGAAAAAACGGACACGCCTCTCCGCGATCGCCGCAGCGGTGGCCGTGGTCGTCATCGGCGGCGGATCGGCGTTTCTCTGGATGCAGAAGCGAAACAGCGATCCTGTCCCGGCCGCGGCTACCAGACGTGCCACGGGGTTGCCCCCGGCCACGGCCGCGACGCCGCGCAAAGTGGCCATCGAGCCGTTCACGGCGGAACCGGCCGACCTCGCGCTCCAGCAGCGGGGAGAAGCAATCCGGCTTGCCGCGATCGAAGTCCTGCGCACCTTGCCGGCTGTCCGCATCGTCGATACGAAGGTCTCCGACGGCAGCACCTACACGGCAAGACTCACCGGCGGCGCGGCCGCACCGCAGATCGTTCCCGTGACCGAAGGGAAGAAGAAACCGGTCGAGGGGCAGGCCGCGGCACTGATTGACGCTTCCAGTGGAATCCAGGCCGTCGTCTCATGGATCGCGAACGATCTGAAGATTCAACCTCGTGCGGCCGCCAGCGCGGATGCATACAACGCATTCGCGGACGCGGTCGCCGCGAACGCAGCGAAGGACGACGCCAAAGTGGAGGTGTCGCTGCAAAACGCCATCAAAGCGGACAGGAACTTTCTTCCGGCTGAGCTCCTGGCGCTGCGGTTCTACGAGTCGAAAGGGAAGGACGCGGACGCCGTTGCCGCCGCCAGGCAGATTGTGGCGCTCGATCCATCGAACATGGATGCCGCACGGCGCGTGGCCCGGGCCAGCCTTGCCAGCGGCGATCTTCCGTCGGCGTTCAGCGCGTACGCGTCCGTGTTGCAGCACGAACGGTCCGACACCGAGGCGCTCAATATCCTGGGCCGCTACGCGCTGGCCTCGGGCGACAACGCTCTCTTTACCGCGGCCGTCATGCGCCTCGGCGCGTCCGACGCTGCCGCCGTGCATCCGCCTGACACGCTCGCCGCGGCCGGCCGCATCGATAACGCCGCTGACAAGTACTACGACTTCGAGCAGAAGATGCCGCGCAACGCCTCGCTCGCGCTGAAGATCGGCCGGATCGCGGTGTTGCGGCACTCCACCGAGATCGCCGATCTCGAGCTGAAGAAGCTCGAGAAGCTGGACCCGGCCTACGGCGCACACATCCTGAAGGCCTACCTGGCCGCGCAGTCCGGCAACAAGGCGGCGGTGGCCGACGAGCTGAAAGCAGCCGAACCGGCCTCCAGGCCTGGAGACGACTACTGGACCAACATCGCCGAGATCGCGGCCATGAGCGGCGACACCCGCGGCGTGAACGACGCGCTGGACCACGCCACCACACGCAAGGAGCCCACGGCGAGCTACATCCTCGCCAATCCGCTCTTCGGATTCATGCAGAGCGACGCCCGCTTCCTGAAGATCCGCGAGAAGGTCGCCGCGCAGCAGAATGAGATCCGTTCGGCGCTGGCCGGCGTGAAGATATAGATTCCTCATCCATGATCGTCACCGCCAGACTCACCTTCTCCGCCGCGCACCGGTTGCACAACCCCAACTACGACGCCGACTGGAACCGCCGTACGTACGGGAAGTGCGACAACCCGAAGGGTCATGGCCACAATTACGCCATCCATGTCAGCGTGAAGGGGAAGATCGATCCCGAGACCGGCATGGTCATCGACCTGAAGACGCTGAAGGACATCGTTCGCCTGCGGATCATCGACCGCGTCGATCACACCAACCTCAACGAGGACGTCGATTTTCTTCGCGGCGTCATTCCCACGGCCGAGAACCTGGCCCGATCATTCTGGCAGCAGCTCGCGCCGGCCATCGCCGAGGGAGCCCTGAACGAGATCGTGCTGCAGGAGACGGAGAAGAACTCCGTCGTCTATCGAGGAGAGGACGAGGAATGAACTACGACCTGGCCATGATGGCGCTCGATGGCCTGATGCGCACACCGCTCACCGTTCGCGCGGATCCAACGGGCGTTACGTTCACCGGCGAGCCGGCCGCGTTCAAGGAATTGGCCCGCCTCTGCCTTCTCCTCGGCGGCGCCAGCGAAACGGACGACGCGTTCGAGTTGCAGCCGAATGTACACGTCACAGCCGGATCGCCGATGGTGGCGTTGCGGCTGGAGACGTAGAACCTCCTACGTCTCGTAATCCGGCGAAGACGTCACCAACTCGCGAAGGAAGCTCGCTTTGGCGCGGTTGGCGTCGTCATCGACCTGGAGCAAGTCGCGGATTGAAATCATGCCGACGAGGCTTCCGTCTTTGACGACCGGAAGATGCCGGCAGTTGTGACTGTGCATCTTCTGCAGCGATTCGTTGATGTCGTCGGAGGGACTGGCCACGACGATGTCCTTTGTCATGACGCTGGCGACGGGGGTCGAATCGGGATCGCGTCCATCGGCCACGATGCGCGACAGCACGTCGCGCTCCGAGAAGATTCCCACGAGTCTCCCCGAGTCGACCACCGCGATCGCGCCGATGTTGCACTCGCTCATCGTGCGGGCGGCATCGCGGACACTCGCCGTCGAGGGGACGTGAAACAGAGGATTCCCTTCGATGATCTCACCGATCGTTTTCATAGCTCCTGCTCGAGGGTTCTCTTGCGGTTGAGGGAACCGAGACCGTCGTACGCCGCGTACTTGTAGGCCTCGCTCACGGTCGGGAAGTTGAAAACGCAGTCGATGAAGGCGTTGATCGCTCCGCCGAACTGCATGACCATCATGCCGATGTGCAGCAGCTCGGAGGCGCTCTCGCCGATGATGTGCACGCCGAGCAGCTTCAGCGACTCGGGCTCGAAGACGAGCTTGATCAGCCCTTTGAGGTCACCGATGATCTCTCCCCGCGCGTTGTCGCGGTAGAAAGCGCGACCTACCCCGAAGGCGGTCCCATTCTTCCGGCAGTCGTCTTCGTTGAGCCCGACGGTGGCGACCTCGGGGATGGTATAGATGGCGTACGGCAGAATGGGCGCCACGCGCGTCTTGTACTTCAGATCGAACGCGTGAACCATGGCCACGCGCGCCTGCTCCATCGACGTCGAGGCCAGAGCCGGAAAGCCGATGACGTCGCCGGCCGCGTAAATGTTCGGCACCGAGGTCTGGTAATCCTCGTTGACCGTGATCAGGCCGCGAGCGGCGGTGGCCACGCCGATGCCCTCGAGGTTCAGACCTTCGACGTTGCTCGAACGGCCGGCCGCGTAGAGGACATTGTCGACGACCATGCACTCGTCGTCCTTCAGCGTCAGCGATGCCTGCCGGTCGCAGCGCTCGATGGCGGCGACGTCCTGGCCGAGGTGCATCGTGATTCCGAGCCGGTTCTGGAACTCGCCGAGAAGGATGCGCACGATCTCGCGGTCGATATTCGGCAGGAGCGAGGTGCGGCCATCGATCAGATGGACTTCCACGCCGAGGGCCGCGAAGATGGACGCGTATTCGATGCCGATGATCCCCGCGCCGACCACGGCGAGCTTTTCCGGGATCTTGTCGATGCCGAGGATGGAGTCGCTGTCGCAGATCACCTCGCCGTCGAACGTGACGTGATCCGGCCGGTGGGGTGAGGAGCCGGTGGCGATGAGGACAACGCTGCCTTCGATGACTTCCTCGCCGATGGCGTTCTTGATCGCCACCCGGG
>DATLWH010000420.1:0-7364 GCA_035576505.1 Thermoanaerobaculia bacterium
CCGTCCGGCGTAAGCCGCGTCCGAGCTGCTGCAGGAAGACCGTGGCACTCTCGGTGGGACGCAGAAAGAGGACGGTGTCGATTTCCGGGACATCGACCCCCTCGTTGAAAAGGTCGACGGCAAAGAGGCAATTGACCTCGCGCTGCTTGAGCTTGCGCAGCGCAGCATCGCGTTCGTCGCTGGTGCTTTGTGATGACACAGCGAGCGATGGGATGCCTGCATCGTTGAAACGTCGCGCCATATAGTGCGCGTGATCGATGCCGACGCAGAAACCGAGAGCGCGCATGGCGTGGACATCCGTTACCTTCCACTGCAACTCGGTGAGTATCTGCGCGATGCGCGCGTCATCCGCAATGTAGACACCCTCCAATTGTGCGCGATCGTAGGCGCCACGGGTCCAGCGGACCTTCGAGAGGTCTGTCTGGTCGTGCAGACCGAAGTAGTGGAACGGCGTAAGGAGCTGACGTTCGAGCGCGTCCCAGAGTCGTAACTCGACAGCGATGCGATCGCCGAACCAGTGCAGGACCGAGACCCCGTCGGCACGCTCAGGCGTGGCCGTCAGCCCGAGCAGGACGCGCGGGCAGAAGTGATCGAGCAACCGCTGATACGTCGGCGCGGCGGCGTGGTGAAATTCGTCGACGATGATGACGTCGAACGAATCGGGCGCGACATTCTCGACTTTGATCGTCTGCATCGATTGCACCGAGGCGAAGACGTGCTGCCATTCGTCGGGGCGATGACCGTCTACGAATTTCTCGCCGAAAGCGCCGTCGCGCAAAACGTGCCGAAACGTAATCAGGGACTGGTCGAGGATCTCCCGGCGATGGGCGACGAAAAGAAGCTTGAGCGGCCGGGCACTGCCAATATCGTCGCAAAGGCGCTTGTAGTCGAGCGCGGCGACAACCGTTTTTCCCGTACCGGTCGCGGCCACGACGAGATTGCGCCAGCGGTTGTGGCGGTAGCGCTCAACTGTGAGCTTATCGAGGATCTCGCGCTGATGCGGCCAGGGCTCGATTGCGAATGGAACGAGCACGGTGGCGGGGATCTCACCGCGCGCCTGTCCGATGGCGCGATCGAATCGATCCCCTTCCTCCGCGCTGTACGATTCAAATGACGGATCGGCCCAATAGCTATCGAATGTGGCGGCAAACTTTGCGACGATCGTAGGCGCGTCAATCTGGGACAGCCGGACATTCCATTCGACACCGTCGAGCAGAGCGGACTTGGAGAGGTTCGACGAGCCGATAAAGGCGGTGGAAAAACCGGAATGGCGATGGAAAAGCCAGGCCTTGGCGTGAAGACGGGTGTTGTCGACCTGATAGGAGACTTTGAGCTCAGCGCCCATCTCCACGAGACGATCGATAGCCCTCCGCTCCGTTGCGCCGACATACGTCGTCGTGATGACGCGCATCTTGCCGCCGTTGCGAAGGTAGGCGTCGATCGTTTCCTCGAGAAGCCTTAACCCGTGCCACTTGATGAAGGCGCAGAGGAGATCGATACGATCCGCCGAGGCGATCTCGCGCTGAATGGCCTGACCGACTGATGGCTCACCCCGCGCGTTGACGAGCAGGTCGCTCTGTGCGAGTGGAATGAGCGGATCAGCGAACCGCGTCGATCCGCGAAGTGCATCGATGCGGTGAACGGAGGCGAGGCGCTTCGGGGGCAGAGCAAGACGGTCGTCGTCATCGACGCCTTCACTTTGTTGCGCCAGCGATGCCAACAGTTCATTGACGATCTCCGCTTGCCGCGCCACGCGCTCGTCGTCTTTGACGCCTCCCAAAGCCTGCCGGACTACTACGGCGAGGTGCCTGGCCAAGGCAACGTTGGCGTCGGCAGGATCGAGATCTCGACAATCCGAGGCGAAGTGCGCATTGTCAAGGTGTTGCAGCTCGCGCTCGATCTCGTTCGTGATCGGCAGGTCGTAAAGGCCAGGAGGGAGCTTCAGCACTGGGTCGTGATGATACGGAGAAACGGCCGGAGGTGCCGATGTGTCTTATGCCGAGGTATTCTCATGACGGTTGATCGGAGCTTTGGAAATCAACGAAACACAGTGGCTGGAGCTACCCATCGGCTGCCCGCATTGCGGCAACCATGGAGAGCCAGGCGGAGAATGGGAAGCGAATGGTTGGTCGCCGTTCAAGCTGATCGAGGAAGCCGTGCGATCGTGGGAGTTCACCCCGGTAAATGATGGTGAAGGTCTTTCGTTGATTGCAGACACGTACAGCGAGACAGGTGACCGCAGGACTCTGAGCCTCGAATGCATGCAGTGCTTCGAGTTGTTTCCACTGCCGGAGAAAACGAAGGTTCAGTTTGTGTGATGACCGGAGAGTGAAGCCGCCTTCAAAGGGAGAAGTCCGCATCCGGCGGAGCGACGGAAAGAGTTTCGTTGTTCGTCCGGAGCAAGCCGTACGATCACCGTTCGACGTAAAAGGGGCAAACCTCGGTCTCCGGCGTGAACAGATCATTCGCGCGATCCATGAGAGTCGAAAGAAGTGAGTTGGTAACCCCCTCCCCCGTCCGCCATCACGCCCTCATGTGACGTTCACCGCATCGGCGGCGCGGTCCTGACGCGCAGTCTGATGGGCGTGACCCAACCGGATGTCGTGCTCATCCATCCCCCGAGCGTGTTTGATTTTCGGGAGCGGACGATCTTCTATGGGCCGATCAGCGATGTCATCCCGTCCTCGCCGGTGTTCGAGATGTATCCGGTCGGTTTTCTCACGCTTTCTGCGTACCTCAGGCGGCACGGGTACCGCGTGCGCATCATCAATCTGGCGTTGTTGATGATGCGCAGCCGGCGCTTCCGGCCGGAGCGTTTTTTAAAGAAATTAAAGCCGGCCTTGTTCGGGATCGACCTGCACTGGCTTCCGCATGCGCACGGCGGCCCGGCCGTGGCCGCGCTGCTCAAGAAACTCCATCCGGACATTCCGATCGTCTTCGGCGGCATCTCCTCGAGCTACTTTCACGAGGAGCTGATCCGCGACGACTCCGTCGACTTCGTCCTCCGCGGAAGCGTCACCGAGCCGGCGCTCCTCGCTCTCGTCCGCGAGTTGAAAGGCGAGCGGCGGTTTGAGCGCGTGCCTGGGCTGACGTGGAAGAGTCATGACGAGACACGGGTGAACGCCGAGGGCGCTGTTGCCACGCTGGACGACTGTTGCTATGACCTCGGCACGATGGTGGCCGGGGTCACCCGCCATCTCGACTTCTGGAGCACCGCTCCGTTTCACACCTGGTGGCATCATCCGATCACGGCCGTCTTCACGGTACGCGGCTGCGGACGCGGCTGCGTCACCTGCGGCGCGTCGCACGCCGCATTCCAGCGCTTCATGCCCGGCCGATACCCGCTCCTGCGCAGTCCGGCCTCGGTGGTCTCGCAGGTGCGTCAGCTCGCGGAACTGACGCGCGCGCCGATCTTTCTCGTCGGGGACCTCCGCGACGGCGGCGAAGAATACGCGCGTGCTGTGCTCGATGCCCTCGCCCGCACGCCTGTCAACAACCGCATCGTCTTCGAGTTCTTCGATCCGCCCAGCCCCGACTACGTCGCGCGCATCGACGCATCGATCCGCCATTGGGGCGCCGAACTGTCGCCGGAGAGCCATGACCAATCGGTCCGCGCCCGTCTCGGGAAAGCGCGTTTCACGAATGAGAAAATGGAAGAGTCGATCGCGGCCATGCTCGCCCTCCGCTGCGAGAATCTCGACCTCTTTTACATGATCGGGCTGCCGGGACAGACCTACGACGGTGTACTGGCGACGGTCGCGTACATCGAGCAGCTCTTCATCCGTCACGACCGGCGGCTCTCCGCCTTCGTCACCCCCATGGGGCCGTTCATCGATCCCGGAAGCAATGGCTTCGAGAGCGCTGAACAGTATGGCTACATCATGCGCGCGCACACGCTGGCCGAGCATCGCGCGCTTCTCGAGCAGCGCGACTGGGAGTCCATCCTCAACTACGAGACCCACTGGATGACGCGCACCGACATCGTCGATGCGACATACGACGCCGGCGAACGGCTGAACGAGCTGAAACGGCGCTATGGCCGCATCACGGAGGCCTGCGCCGCGGGGGTGAGCAAGCGCCTCGGCAAGGCGCGCGAGATCCGGCGCAAGCTCTCTGAGAACGGCCAGCTCGATTCCGACGAGGTACGCGCCTTCTCCGAGGGGACGATCAACGACAAGGCCGAGCTCTTTGCGCCCGGGGCGTTCCTGCGGAACTTTCGAATCAGCGGCATCCTGCAGCTGCTGGCACGGCAGATTTTCGCAATCTTCACGAGCTCCGCCTCTCCGCACGAGCCCGTCACCCCTCCCTGTGATGGCGGTCATGAGTCGATGAGCGCACCCACCTCAGGATGCGGCACGTGACGATCACAGAACAGGCTCCGCTATCGGATCAGATCCTCGGACGGTATCGCCTCCTCGCCGAGACCATGAGCGATCTTGCGATCTTCGTCGGCAGAGACGGGCGAATTATTGAGGTTAATGCTTCTGCTGCAAGGGCATACGGAGCAACGGCCGAGGAGCTCGTTGGGACTCCTCTGTCACACCTCTGCCTCAACGATGAGAGTCACGCAATCCAAACGACACTGCTAACCGGTAAGCCCTGCACCTGGGAGAGCGTCCATCGCCGCAAGGACGGAACGCTTCTGCCGATCGAAGTGAGCGCGGTACGAGCCGACCTCGGAGGCGAGACGATCATGTTGTGCGTGGCGCGCGATCTCACAAAGCGCCGCCGACGCGACCTGCTGCAGTCGATCATCCACGAGATCGATGGCGCAATCCTGCGCGGTGACTCGCCCGAGACCATCCAGGAATTCATCTGCATGCAGCTCATCGCCATCAACAGATACGCGCTGGTCCAGATCAGCCTCAAGGAAGCCGGCGGCGGCATCTCCATCCGCAGCTCCGCGGGTGCTGCCTCTCATTTTCTGGACGGCATCCGCGTTCGATGGGATCGCGGCCTGGAGTCCCTCGGCCCAACCGGCCGCGCCATCCGCGAAGGCCGCATGCAGATCTGCGACATCGAGTCCGACGGCGATTTCGCTCCCTGGCGCGGCAGAGCGGCGGCCTATGGACTCCGCTCCGCCATCGCCCTTCCCCTGCTCGCTCATGGCCGGACCCTGGGAGCGTTGACGATCTTCTCGACGTCGAGGAATGCCTTCAGCGAGGAGATGAACGACGACATGGGCAACTTCGCCGATCAGATCGCTCTCTCGATCCTGGCCGGTGAGGGGCAGAAGAAGATCCAGTTGCAGCGGGCTGCCCTCAAGGCCACGGCGAACGGCATCGTCATCACCGACATCAATGGAGTGATCGAGTGGGTCAATCCGGCCTTCACGACGCTCACCGGCTGGACGGCGGAGGAAGCGATCGGAGATACCCCGCGCATCCTCCGCTCCGGGAATCACAGCAGTGCCTTCTATGCGCGGATGTGGGAGCAACTCAAGGCCGGGGAGGTCTGGCGCGGAGAGATGTACAACCGGCGCAAGGATGGAACGCTCTATCCCGAGGAGCAAACCATCACGCCAGTGCGGGATTAAAAGGGAGCGATCACGCACTTCGTCGCCGTCAAGCAGGACATCTCGGATCGGAAACGGCAGGAAGCGCAGAATCGGTTCCTGGCGCTCCATGATCCCCTGACGGCGCTTCCGAACCGCCGCGGATTCGAGGCGGCTCTGTCGCAATTCGGCGGCGGTGAACGCAATGCCGCGATCCTCATTCTCGACATCGACGACTTCAAGCTCGTCAACGACTCGGCCGGGCATCCGGCCGGCGATCAACTCCTCATGGAGATCGCGTCGTTGCTTCAGGCACAGCTCCGGCCGGGCGACTTTCTAGCGCGCCTCGGCGGAGACGAGTTCGTCGTGCTCATTCAGAACGCCGGCGCGACTCTCGCTCATGACGTCGCCGAGCGCCTGCGCCGTGCCGTGGAGCTGATGCCGTTTGAGCACAATGGCTCCGCCTACTTCGTCACCGTCAGCATCGGTGTGGCCTTGTTCTCGAGCGGTGAAGAGCTCAAGTCGATCGTCGCGCACGCGGATTCGGCGATGTATGCGGCCAAAGAGCAGGGCAAGAACCGCATCGCTCATGACCCGATGGACGGTCCGGGCGTTCACGAGGTGACCCTCTGGCTCTCCAGGATTCGCGCCGCTCTGCGCGATGGGGGCTTCGTTCTGAGCTTCCAGCCGGTCATCCAGCTCGGCAGCGGCGCGCCGGTCCACTTCGAGGCTCTCATCCGCATGATGGGCGAAGACGGGACGTTGTACATGCCCGACCAGTTCCTCCCATGCGCCGAACGCTACGGCCTCATGAGTCAAATCGACCGCTGGGTGTTCGATGACGTCTTGCGCATCCTCGAAGTGGAACCGGACATCCGGATTTTCGCCAACCTGTCCGGACGGAGCCTGACGGACGAGCCGCTCCTGCAGCACATCGAGGAATGCCTTCGCGCGAGCAATATCGCTCCCGGCCGGCTCTCGTTCGAGATCACGGAGACGGCGGCGGTGGGCGATCTCGCCAGCGCCCGCAACTTTGTTCGCCGCCTCAAGGACCTCGGCTGTCTGATCGCGCTCGATGACTTCGGCGTCGGCTTCTCGTCATTCGGCTATCTGCGTGCTCTGGCGGTCGACTACGTCAAGATCGACCGCATGTTCGTTCGCGACCTCGATACGAATGAGACCAATCGCGCGCTGGTGCAAGCCGTTCACACCGTTGCGCGAACGATGGGCAAGGGAGTCATCGCCGAAGGCGTGGAGAACGAGGCCCACGCCAACGTCCTCCGCGACATGGGCATCGACCACGCCCAGGGCTACCACTGGGGAAGGCCGGTCACCCTCGACGCCGCGGTGCTGCGCATGGCAGGGTAGTCCGCGACCGGAGAGCTGGCAGGCTGCCCTGAGCGAAGCCGAAGGGTCCTCGTCGGCTGGCCCGGCGGCGTCTCGCCGCCGCGTGTGGACGGGCGTAGAAAAACCCGGTTTCTGGCTTCCGGTTTCTGGTTTTGGGCACGACCGACTCGGGCCCAGTGCGACGTCCACCGTGTCGCAACGCGACAACCCGGCACCGCGGGGCCACCCCACCGCGCCGCAACGTTCCACTCTCCGCGATCAACGCTCCACCGCCGTGTAGCAACGTTCCACCCTCCGTGTAGCAACGTTCCACCGCCGCATCGCAACGTTCCACCATCCGTGTAGCTACGCTGCGTGGTCGTGTAGCAATGCTGCGCCGACACGCAACCGTGTTGCGTCGACCCGCAACAGCGTTGCGCCGACACGCAACAATGTTGCGCTGGCCCGCAACATTGTTGCGCTGACCCGCAACGATGTTGCGCTGATGAGCAACAGCGTTGCGCCGACGAGAAACAGTGTTGCG
>DATLWH010000421.1:0-4596 GCA_035576505.1 Thermoanaerobaculia bacterium
GGAGTCAAGGTCTCGAGGCCGTACCTCTGGCCGGTGTAGAAGTCGTCGGCACCATGGCCGGGAGCGGTGTGGACCAGGCCCGTGCCCGCTTCGAGCGTGACGTAGTCGCCCAGGACGAAGATCCCCTCGCGCGGCAGAAAGGCGTGCTGGTAGCGGAGGTTCTCGAACGCCGAGCCCTTGAGTGTCTTAACGACGCGGTAGTCGCTCCAGCCGAACTTCGCCGCGACGGTCTTCACCAGCTCCGTGGCGATGATGAAGTTCTCGCCGCCGTGCTCGACGACGTCATAGTCGAAGTCAGGCTTGAGGGCGATGGCCAGGTTGGCCGGAAGCGTCCAGGGCGTGGTCGTCCAGATTACGGCGAAGCATGGCTTGTCGACCGGCAGATCGAGACTGCGCACCGACTCCTCGGTGAGGCGGAATCGCACATAAACCGAGGGCGAGCTGTGATCGGCATACTCGACTTCCGCCTCGGCCAGGGCCGACTGGTCGTACGTACACCAGTGCACCGGCTTGAGACCTTTGTAGACCATGCCGGTCCGGAAAAAACGGCCCAGGGCGTAGGCGATGTCCGACTCGTACTGGTACGACATCGTCATGTAGGGATGGAACCAGTCGCCGAACACGCCGAGGCGGATGAAATCCTGGCGCTGGATGGAGATGAACTTGTCGGCAAACTGGCGGCAGGCGCGCCGGAAGTCGGCCGGCGACATCTCCTTCCTCTTCGAGCTGCCGATCTCCTTGTCGACGGCGTGCTCGATGGGCAGGCCGTGGCAATCCCAACCCGGCACGTAGGGCGAGTCGAAGCCCATCATCGTCTTCGACTTGACGACGATGTCTTTCAGGATCTTGTTGAGCGCATGGCCCATGTGAATGTGGCCGTTCGCGTACGGAGGTCCGTCGTGCAGAACCGACTTCGGACGCCCTTCCGACTTCTCCCGGATCAACCGGTAAAGATCGATCAGCCGCCACTGCTCGAGCCGCTTCGGCTCGTTCTGCGGCAGGTTGCCCTTCATGGAGAAGGAGGTTTGCGGAAGGTTCAGCGTCTTTTTGTAATCACTGCTCTCGGCCATGGTGGGGGGCGAAACTAACAGCCGAGGCCCGGCATTTCAAGGGCGGCCGGCACGGCCGGCAGCGTTGGGTGGCCATCTCCGTGCCAAATAGCCAATTGTTTGGAGAGGATTTCTTCACATCTCCCAGTGAAGTGAGAGGCGCTTACATCCGATTTCCATCTTGACGCGACACTACCCGATCTTCGCCAGTTCCTTCTCAAGATGCGCGAGCGCCGCTCGCAGCGATTCACGCCTGCGTTCGCTGGATGTCGTCTCGATCTCGTTCACGATACGCCTGCGCGAGAGCTCCAGACCTTCGCGCTTCTGGCGGCGCTCGATCTCATGGATGTCGAGTCGCTTCCCGCGGCCTCTGTTCGCGCGCTCGTCTTCCGCGTCCTGCCGATTCGACTCTACCGACTTGCTTTCGAATCCTCTTGCCATGTGGAAAATCGCGTGCACGTCACGCGCCTGTTGAACGGGAGTCGGGTGTCGGGGGTCGGGGGTCGGAGAAAACGCAGAGCAATCTCCGACTCCCGACTCCCGACCCTTACTCCCGATTCGCCAGATCCCACTCCTCTCCGCCCCTCTGAATGACGGCAGGCAGATCATCGACGACGAGAAAACGGTCGTGGGCGCGTTCGAGGGCGGCGCGCGTGAAACGGCCGAGGTACTCGTCACGATTGTGGTAGCGCTCGATCAGATCTGCTTTCGGCCACGGGATGTACGAGCCGACGAAGCTCGCGCGCGAATCCGGGAAGCCGATCTTCGGATCGCGGCGATTCCAGCCGGTGGTCGTGGCCAGAGGAACGTCGATCTCCGGCAGGTGAACGCCCGCCATGTCGAGACCGTCGCTGTTGATCTGCGGCACGAGCGACGGATAGACACCGTCAACGCGCGGCGGCTCGGTGACGATGCCGTGGCTCCAATCCGGGCCCAGGTCCGTACGGTAGACCTCGTAGTTGAAATGGGGCACGTCGACGCCGCGGATCGTCTTCACCGCCAGAGTGCTGACCGGAACCAGCGTCCCTAGGCCGATGCGCGGGTAGCGGCTATCCGGCGGCGCGATGTGTTCATTCGCCCACAGGTCGAGCGCGGCGGCGAAACCATGCCGTAGCTGTTCGATCCGGAGAGGATTGTCGAGTTGCTGCCCGAGGATCGAAACCTCGGTATTGTGCGACGGCGGAAAGGCTCCTCCGATGTGCGCGACGCCGGCAACGAAGTAGACGCGCACCTCCGGCGGGATCTCCGCGTCGAACTTGCCGTCGGGCGTCGTGTGAATGAGCGAGCCGCCGCGCGACCAGTACTCGTAGGCGGTGTTGACGTAGAAGATCTTCGGCACGACATGCTCCGCGCGCGCCCTGTCGAGCAGGCCCGCCGTCACGCCGGTGCGCGGATCGGTCTCGGGGTTGTCGGTGAAGGGGAAGACGTCGGTCGGGTAGAAGAGAGGTGAGAGCGGTTGGGCGTCGCGCGACGGTTGGGCGAAGCGGTGATTGAATGATCCGCGTCCGGCGCCGGCGACGTAGACGAGCAGCGCATCGAACACCTGCCGCCCCTCTTCATCGGCGTTGAATCCCTGCCACACCAGGTGTCGGAGAAAACGGCCAGTCTGCGAGATGCCCATGGCATAGGCGCGCTCCGCGTGAACGATGGCCTGCGGGTCGTGCTTCACGTAAGCGGCAACGTCGCGCACGGCGGCCAGACCGCAGCCGACGACCGCCGGATCCTTGGCGGTGTAGATGACTTCATAGATGCGCCCCGGAGTGAAACCGTCGTCGAGATGAATGGTGTAAGCGTCAGGGAAACGCCAACGCTGCGCCGGAATCGTCACTCGCTGGGCCAGCGGCGCGTCGCGCTCGGTGAGGACGGCATCCTTCGCCGCGATATCCGCGACCGGATAGCCGGTGCCGCCGACGTTGCCGGTGATGACATGCCCGAGCGTATGGTCGAGCGTCTTGCCGGCAACGACGAAATCGGCGCGCACACGGCCTGTGATCCCGCGCACGACCGGCGCATAGAGCCGCAGCAGTTTCGGGTCCGGACGCACATCGAACTGCCATCCCACCTCCATGAGCGTGTAGCCCTGGCGCAGGTAGTACTCGTCCACATTCTGCTCGCGGATGAAGAACCGTCCGCCGCGGTTGGGGACGTTGATGAAGAGCGCCCCATTGCCGCGCGCCGGATTCTTCGGCACGAGAATGTCGATGTCTGCCGAGAACTCGACCTCCCCGCGCGCATTGGGCGGCGCCTTGTCGAGATCGACGATGACCCGATCGTGAGCATTGGCCGGATCGACCACGAAGAAGGCCCTCCCCTGAATCCGCTCGTACGCACCGGCCAGGCCGAACGACTTCCCGCCGAGGTAGCTCGTGCGGGAAGCGATGTCGACGTGATCGACCCGAGCGAAGAGGGTGGTGGTGAGAGCCAGAGTCAGGAAGGCGAGGCGGTGCATGAGCGGAATTGTAGTTCTGTCACCTCTAGCAGAGGCTTATCGGCAGATGACGCAGATGCGGCGCAGATAAAACCGTCTTCCATCTGCGTTCTATCTGCGTTATCTGGGGATGAGCCTTTCATCAACCCGCCGGCCAGACGACGATCCGCAGATGACGCAGATGTACGCAGATGAGGGATTAGTAGATTAGTAGTCGATTACTGGATCAGACCGATCACCGCGAGACCGCGAAAACGCGAGACCGCGAAACCCCGAGACCGCGAAACCCAGCCACCAAGCAACCAGCAACTCAGCAACCTTCCTTCAGCAGCCAGCGCCGCGTAACGACTGTGCTGATGAAGGAAAACGGACACTGGCTTGCCATCACGCGGCAGTCCACTCCGATCCTGCAGCTGAAGTGACCTGAAGCCACTGCTGCGTAACGTGCCTGCGACCTTCGCGCGCCGATGGCGCCGGTCAAACTACTTGCACGTGCAGCTTGCGTTGTTCGTACTCGTCGCCGCTACACAGCAGGCGTAGCCGCTGCTGCAGGTTACGGAGCAGGAGCCGTACGTGTTCGAGATCGAGCAGGAGGTCGAGCCGGAACCGCCTGAGCTACAGCCTGTTCCACTCCCTCCAACGCCGTAATCGAGGTTGAAGAGGCAACTGCCGTCGTCGCAGGAATCGAGGGCTCGGATATGCAGGCGGGTGCCGCCCGTCTGCCCCTCGACAGGGCGGATCTCGTGATTCAGACCGTATCCGACGTAGCGCACACCGTTGATCCCGGCCGGCTGCCGAGGAGCGTGGGCGGCGCCGGAGGCGGTCACGAGCGCATAAAAGAAGTCTCCATCCGCCGCCATGACGACCAGCTCGTCACCACGGTACTCAATACTGGCGCTCTGGCTTGTCACCTGAAACGGCTTGACCGATGCCTCCGTCCAGAGCCGGAACAGATGGCGATAGGCCCTGCCGTCGTTGACGACGACGCCGATCGTGTGCGCGTCGATCGTGCCGATCCAGACCTTTCCCGCGAGCACGGTGTAGTCGTCGGGGGGAGGAAGCGGGCCATCGGGCACCGATTTGGCGGCGTACAAGGTCGTCGAAAGAAACGCCAGCCCA
>DATLWH010000422.1:0-4832 GCA_035576505.1 Thermoanaerobaculia bacterium
GCTGGAGCGCTGCTTTACTGGCTGGCTCGCGTGTCGGTTCGTAAGCGCGCGAAGCGAGTCAAGGCGACCGGCACGCGGCAGGACGAGACCATCGTCGCTGCGCCGCTCGGCGCCACAGGAACGATCTGAATGTTCTCCCCATCGAACGTCATGACCGAGTCAACGAAGGCGGGGCTTTCAATGCCGCGTGGAAGCGTTCCGTCCGCGCGACGCAACGATCGAACGTTCACTACGCGGATTTACCAAACCATCGACGCTCTCGATCCGAGCGTGTGGAATGCATTTGTTTCGCGCGCGGCGGTAAGGCTGGAGATGCCGCACCTGAGGGCGGTCGAACGCGCGCGGGTCAGCAACGCCGACAACTACTACCTGGTCGCCTTCCATGGAGAACGGCCGATCGGGATTGGGCACTTCTTCGTCATCGACATGGACTTTGCCTCACTGTCATCGGGCATCGATGCCGATACCCTGGCCACGCTGCGCCGGCACGATGCCGCCTTCATGCGGATGCGCACCGTGGAGTGCGGGTTCGTGGCCGGCCTCGGCGAAGCGATCGCGGCGGTGCCGGAACACTGGCCCCGGTTTCTCGACATTCTGGTCAATGCGCTCGAAGACGTTGCCAGGTCGAGCCATGCGGACGTCCTGCTGGTTCGCGACATCCCCCTGCCGGACGTTGATGCCTGTCAGCCTCTTCGCGCGCGTGGTTTTGACTCCCTTTTCGGTTTCCCGCCGGCGGTGATCCCCATCGCCTGGAATTGTTTTGATGCGTATGTGGCCAGTCTCAAGAGTGAGCATCGCCGCAGAGTCCGAAAGGCACGCTTGAAGCTCCGGCAACCCGGCATGAGAGCCGAGGCGGTGACCGCCTTCGCAACGTACGCGGAAGAGATGCTGGACCTCTGGCAGCAGACGAACAGCCGCGCCACAAGCTACCAGCACGAAGCACTGAACGCCCGCTATTTTTGCGAGATCAGCAATCAACTCGGCGTGCGCAGCGAAGCCATTCTCATTCACGCTGAGGGAAAGCTCGTTGGGATGGCCGTTTGCCTGCTCGGTGATGAAGAGTATTTCCTCGCACACGTCGGCCTGTCCTGCGATCGTCGATCCGGCGACGAGGTCTACAGAAACCTCTGCTACCTGGGGCTCGAACGGGCCATCAACGGAGGATACCGCCGCTTCAACATGGGGATTACGACCTACGATCTGAAATTCGACGTTGGAGCCGCATCGGAGCCGCTCGTTTACTTTGTGAAGCACGCCGGGCATCCGGAATATACGCCCACTCTGGCTCGCCTTCTGGCCAGGTCGATTGCGCAGCCGGAGAACACTCACCGCCCCTTCAGCGATCAGGAGCGCCCGCTGGGTCCCTCGCCCGGCGACCTGGCCACGGTGAAACGTGCGTGGGAGCCAGCCTCATTGGACTCGGATGTTTTTCAGAAGGCCTGGCACTACGACCGGGCCCGAGAGGGCCGGCTGGCGAAGCTCTACTCGTTTTTCCCGGTATTTGAGAGCGCGCAGACGCCTGTCGTGCAGCACGAAGGGCGGCCCGTGGTCATGCTCGGGTCCAATTCCTACCTGGGCCTGGCCACGCACCCCGACGTGCAGGCGGCAGCACATGAGGCCATTGAGCGATTTGGCACGGGCTGCTCGGGTTCGCCGCTTCTCAACGGCACACTCGACATTCACGTGGATCTTGCGCGCGAGCTCGCCGAATTCATGCGCAAGGACGATGCCTTGCTCTTCAGCACGGGCTACCAGACCAACATCGGCGTGGTGTCCGCTCTGCTCGGCGACGGCGACGTCGCCATCATCGACGAGCTCGATCACGCCAGCCTCCTCGATGGCGTTCTCCTCTCGCGGTGCCGTTTCGCGCGCTACAAACACAACGACATGGGCATGCTCGAGGAGGTGCTTGCCCGGCACAAAGACCGCCCCAAACTGATCATCGCCGACTCGGTGTTCAGTATGGAGGGGACGATTGCCAACGTGCCGGAGATCGTTCGGCTGGCCCGCAAGTATGGAGCGCGCCTGATGTTGGACGAGGCCCACGCCGTGGGCGTCCTGGGGCCGGGCGGCCGAGGTGCGGCAGAGCTCTTTGGCCTCCTCGAGGAAGTCGATCTTGTCATGGGCACCTTCAGCAAGTCCTTCGCCTCGGCCGGGGGCTTCGTTGCGGGAAACAGGCTGGTGATTGATTTTCTGCGCTCCAGCTCTCGCAGCCACATCTTTTCGGCAAGCCTGCCTCCCCCCGCTGTCGCTGCCGCCCGACGTTCGCTCGAGATCATTCGTTCGGAACCCGAACGGCGAACGCGCCTGTTCGAGAACGCGCGCTTGTGGTCGGCGGGACTCATCGAGCTCGGATTCGATGCCCCCTTCCACGGAACGCCCGTCATTCCCGTGCACCAGTGCAGGAACGACCAGCTCACCTTAGGGCTCTTCAAGAAGCTATTGGAGGAAGGCGTGTTCGTGAATCCGGTCCTTCCCCCCGCCGTTGCCAGGGGCGGCCAGTTACTTCGTACGAGCCTCATGGCCACCCACGACGCAAACCTGTTGCAGCGCGCGCTCGATGCATTCGCCCGGGTCCGTACACCGGAGTTTCCGCGCGAGGCGATGAGCGCGAAGACGGTCGTGCAATCGACGCACGAGGTGCCTGTATTAGAGGCGTTATGAGTCCTCAAAGGAGAGATCACCATGACCACAGTTGAAATGACGAAACGGACTGCGGAAGCCTCTCCTCGCCTCACGGCGAGGATTGCCGCGGTCTTCTACCTGCTCACCTTCGTGACCGGAGGCTATGCCGCGGTCTACACCAGCCGCGGGCTCGTTGCCTATGCCAATGCAGCAAACCTGATCGCGTCGGCCTGCTATATCGTCGTGACGCTGCTCTTCTATGTCTTGTTCATGGCTGTGAACAGGAACCTCTCGCTGCTCGCGGCCGTCGTCAGCCTCATGGGATGCCTCATCGGGCCTCTCGGCTTTTTTCGTCTAGCCCCCTTCCCCATCAACCCTCTGGTGTTTTTCGGCATCTATTGCCTCCTGATCGGCTACCTCATTTTCAGGTCGACCTTCCTGCCTCGATTTCTGGGTGCGCTCATGGCCCTCGGCGGCCTGGGTTGGTTGACCTTCCTCTGGCCGACGCTGGCAAAGGCTTTATCCCCCTACATCATGTTGCCGGGCGTCCTGGGGGAAGGCTCGCTGACCCTATGGCTCCTCCTGGCCGGCGTGAACGTTCCGCGATGGAAAGAGCAGGCCGGCGCGATCCTGACGCGCCACGCGGCGGGACTGGCCTGAATCCCACTGAAGCCCTGTTGAGGAGGTAACTCGCATGAGCACAGTCGTGTCGGCGAACCAATATGTGTCGAAATCCACGGCGGACTCCGCCGGCGGCACAGCCCTGAAGGTCGCGGCCCGAGCCTGGTTCCTGCTGGCCGTCATCGGACAGTGGATCTTTGCTTTTTACATCGCGTACGTCTATGGCGTCGCGGCGATGCGCTGGCAGTCGGCAGCCACGACGCCGAAGCATTTCGCTGCTGGAGATACCATGGGCAATGTGGCCATGGCCGCGCATCTCGTCCTCGTGGCCATCATCACCGCCGGCGGGCCCCTCCAGCTCATTCCGCAAATACGCAGTTACGCTCCGTCATTTCACCGCTGGAATGGGCGTCTATACATGCTGATCATTTTCCCGGCCAGCATCGCTGCTCTCTATCTGGTCTGGATCCGTGGAACCGTCGGCGACTTCGTGCAGCACGTCGGCGTCAGCCTCGATGCCGTCCTGATCATGATCTTCGCCGTCCTGGCCGTGCGCTACGCGATGGCCCGCGACATCCAAACGCACCGCCGCTGGGCCCTCCGCCTGTTCATGGTGGTGAATGGCGTCTGGTTCTTCCGGGTTGGATTGATGCTCTGGATTGTCCTCAACCATGGCCCCGCCGGCTTCGATCCGAAGACGTTTATCGGTCCGTTCATCAGCTTCTGGTCGTTTGCCAATTACCTATTGCCTCTGGCCGTTCTCGAGATCTATCTCCGGACGAGGGACGGATCCAGCGTGCGCGGCCGCTTGGCGATGGCAGCGGGTCTCGTCGTACTGACCCTGGCCATGGGCGTCGGGATTTTTGTGGCGACGATGGTCATGTGGCTGCCTCGCATCAAGGACGCCCATGACAACCCAAAACCGATTGCCGCGGCGATGCAATACCATCATTCGTAATCATCGTAGCCTTGCGCGGCGGTGCCGGCGTCCGGCACCGCCGCGCAAGGCTCAGGTTGTGGGATAGACGACGACGAGAGGCATGTTCCCCTTCTCGTAGACAACCGTGATGATCGTATAGCCGTCCTTCGTGTACTGGACGGTCAGCTCCGTGATCGCACCCCACGACCCGTTGGCTTGTAGCGTGTTCGTGGCGGTTCCGCCCTGCAGCAGACTGGCAAACTGCTGCGGCGACTTCGCCTCCTCCGCGGCTGTGAGCGTCGCCTGGAGGGAACGCTTCGCGGCGGGGTTCACCTTCATCCCCTTCGGAGCCTTGAAACGGCCCTTGAGCGCGCGCGGGGGATTCAACGCCTTGAGCAACGGGTAGAGCAACGGTGCGGGAATCGGTTTCAGCGTAGAAGTTTCTGGCATGACAGCCCTCCTGAAGTTTGAATTTGCCAGATCTACGCGGCACGCATGGAGATGGATTGGTCTTATCGCGGTTACGCGGTTACGCGGTCTCGGGGTTACGCGGTCTCGCGGCAAATACACCGAGAGACTACCCGCATTTTTCACACGCTGAGAATAACGGCACCCTGTTTATCGAGCGCCCTTCTCCCCCGCGGTTTTTTGCGGGGGAGAAGGTGCC
>DATLWH010000423.1:0-5505 GCA_035576505.1 Thermoanaerobaculia bacterium
ACGCAGGTAACCGTCAGCGCACTCAACCACCGCTCGATCGGTTTCTCGCGGTCACGTGCCTGGAAGCGACAGACCTCAGCTTCCTCGGTGGTGCCCGTGAGCGTGACGTGTGTGTCCGCGAGAACATTCGCGGCCGAGAGCAGGAGAACCACGAGATTAGCCCAGCGCATGTCCTATCTACGAAGGTGTGGCCGTGATCGTTACCCGACTCCACGCCGTCCCATCCTACGGATAGCCTAGCCCGCATTTCTCACAGTCTCACCGGAATCGTCGGCACCCTGTACCCCGTCGAGCGCCCTTCTCCCCCAGCGCTTTTCAGCTGGGGGAGAAGGTGCCGACAGGCGGATGAGGGGGCCGTTCTCGCGATGAAGTTAATTGCTTTCATGAGTTTCCCGCGCCCCGTTCATGAAACCAGTCCACTGTTCGGCAAGCTCTAACGCCCCCTCATCCGCCTGCGGCACCTTCTCCCCCCCGCTGAAAAACGCGGTGGGGAGAAGGACGCTCGATGAACACTCTGTCTGCGATTCCACTTAGATGGTGTTCGAGATATCTGACGAGGTTGGGCGAACGTGGTCAGCGAAACTAGGGCACCGCACCTGTCCACAAACTCCACGCGTGGCCGGTTTTCGGACACTGTCCGGCGGGCTCGCGATGGCCATTTCGGGGCATAACTGCCGCGTTTTGCGTGGGATCGCTGGAGCTGCCGGGTCCGGCATGACCCTGGCGCTACCAGGCCGTCATGGAAAACGTCTCGACGCCAACGCAGGAACACCGTGGCAAACGGAACTTCCCTCGAAATCCCGGTGTCTCATCACACTCGAGTAAGGACCTGGAGCAATTCATCCCTATTGCCACGCTACTGGCGATCGCATCTGCCGTTCTGATCGTGGTGTGGGGCCGGTGGTGGTAATTCCCGACGCTTCCTGCTCTTCATTGCTTTGTGAGGCATGGACAAGCACGTCCTGATTCCCGTAATCACACCGTGAAGATTCTCGGTTTCCTCCCCCTCATCGGTATCGCTCTGGCGGTCTCTGCAACTGCGCAGACTGCGATCCCGACGCTCCTTCAGCCAGAACGCGCTATCAGCATTCCGGAGACGACGGACAATCCCTTTCCGGGTAACTCCTCCGTCGCCGGCAACGGCAAAGACTTCCTGATCGTAACGGCTCAAGACCATTACGCAGGCGGCAGCACACACGCGCTGATGCTCGTCGACTCCGACGGACGGCCATTGCCGCCATCCAGCATCCTGTTCCCCTTCAGCCTTGGCCTGAACGATGGTGTGGCATCGAACGGTCATGATTTTCTGGCCGCGTTCGGCGGTCATGGGGCAACCACTGGCGTCCGAGTGTCCGCTGATGGCGCGTTGATGGATTCGACTCCAATCATCATCCACGCTTCGACGCGGCCGGGGTTCTCGGAGCACGACACGTCCGGCGCGCGCAGCGTGGCCTGGGATGGAAGCCAGTACGTCGTACTGACGACGATCGAGCGATTGACCGCGCAGAAAACACCTACCGCCTCCCTGCATGGACCCTTGGAAGAGTTTGAGATCGTCACGCGAGTCGGCGTGGACGGACAGATTCTGCAGAACGACCTCGAGGTCGATCGGGGCGTGAACAATGCCATCGCTGCCAGAAACGGCATCTCCGTGATGGCATGGTCCGCGGGCGGCGTCTTCATCCGCACCATGACCGGCGCCGGCTCGCTCTCCGATCCAAACCAGATCAGCCTCGCGAACGCGCGGGCCATCAGCATCGCCGCCGGCGATGACGGGTTCCTTCTGGTCTGGTCGGAAGGTGTGTCGAACACCGTGCGTACCCAGCATCTCGATCCCGGAGGCCTGCCGGACGCGCCTTCGCTTACCGTCAGCGTCGCCTCGGGACCCGATCTTCTTGCGGTCACCTGGGATGGCGCCGCGTATCGCGTGGCCTGGTCGAGCGCGGAATCGAAGACCATCGAATCGACTCGGGTCAACGCCGCCGGTGTCGAGGCGTCCGCGGCGACGTTGGCGAACGGCGGCGGTGCCGCTCTGGCGTTCAATGGTGAGAGCACCCTTCTTGCGTGGAATGACTCTGACCTCGGTACACGGGCTCGACCCGCGGAGATCGCCGGAGCCGGGCAACTCGTTCACCGCTTCTTCAATCCCCAGAGCCTCAACGCCATCGGGTTCACCCCGGGCGGCCCCTCGGTGGCATGGACCGAGGGCACCTCACGGCTGACGAACGTAAGCAGCGGCGCGTCGTCTCCGCAGATCAACGATGGCAGCTACACATTCATCCGCGGATTGAACCGGCCGTTGATCATCAGCGGTACGACAGCTCCATTTACATTCAGGTACGCCGACGGATCGGGTCAGCCGTTCGCCCTTCCAACGAAGAAACCTTTCTGGATCGGGAGCGCCTTTCTCTGCCTCTGGACAGACCCCGCGCCCGTCACAGACCCGTTCGCAGTCCTGCCGCTCTACGCGCAGCGATTCGACGCAATCGGCGCTCCCATCGACGGCACCCCTCGGCAGATCGGTACGTCGTACTCGCTTTCGGGGGGTTCCGCCGGTCCGGCAGCGCTCTACGAGGGTGTGTTCGCGGGCGCCTCGGCCTCCGAGGCGCTTGTGGCATACGTCGACCCGAGCGCCACACTGCGCGGCGTTCTGATCGTCGATGACAATCAGTTCATCGACATCGGAGTAATCGCATCACCACAGGATCTGGCGAACCCGATCGCGATCACGTCGGACGGCCACGATTCTCTCGTCACCTGGATCAGCGGCATGAACGGGACGAACTCCTTCATCGCCAGCCGCCGGGTGCTGGCCGATGGCAGCATGCCCGCGGCAAGCCGGATCGATTCGCCGGGAAACGACACGAAGGATTCGATGGAGACCTTCTGGACAGGCCAGAACTATCTGGTGGTCTGGAGCAAGCGAGAGTCCTACGGCCAGGATCACGAGCTCTGGGCCCTCCGCCTCCGCCGCGACGGAACCCTCATCGACTATCCGCCCCAACGAATCGGAAGCATCAGCGGCGAGGCCCCGAAATGGGCATACCAGAACGGTGTGCTGGCCATCGCCTGGCAGCGAGATCCCAGGGTCTATTCGAGCGTCATCGGGATTCCACGACGGCGTGCGGTAACGCCGCCGTAGTGGGGCTTTGCTTGCTCGGCGACCATAGCCTTTGCCTGGCGAGCCAACAGCGCTCGGCGTTTGGTAATCGTGGCTCGCTCGATCGCTTCCTGTTCCTGCTCCTCGCGTCGCGCCAGGAATTCCGCAATCGCCTCTCTCACCAACTCGTGGCAGCCTAATAGGATTGCCGCCGCAAGCCAAGGACCGATGTGGCACAGACACTCTTGTCTGTGCTCCGGCCGAACCGCCGGCCCTGAGGGCTTGCAATCTTGATCCGTGTGAGACCCCGCACAGACAAGAGTGTCTGTGCCACATCGAGCGTTTCGTTTATAACGGAACGCATGGGACTCGCGAGAGCGGTTTTCAGAAGTCTCCCCCGAGGGATTCAGCGGCGCATCCGGGATGGCATCGAGGATATGCGGCGGCATCGGCCCGCTCCGCACAGTGGGATCGAGACGTTAGGGCTTACGCCCGCGCAGGTCTACCCCCAGGGCATCAACTTCGACGATTGTGTGCGAGAGGGCATCGCCGGCCGGCTCGAGGGCCTCATCATCCGCAAGGAGACGCCGGTGGCATCCATCGGCTCCTGCTTTGCCGACGAGTTTGCGTCACACATGCGCAGCGCAGGATTCAATTATGTGTCCGCGGAGTCCGATGTCTTTCCGGCGTCCGCGAATTGGGGACGGGTCTACACGATCCCGGGTTTCCGCCAGATCGTCATCTATTCGACCACTGACGATTTCGCGTTTCCAATCGAGCGCTCGACGCACGGATGGTTCGATCCGCTGCGCGAGCCGGAGCTGGGTCACTTCGCCACGCGCGAGCAGGCCGAGGCAGCGATTCGCAGTCATCGCGCCGCGTCGCAGAAGGCGTTTGCCGACGCTCGTGTGCTCATCATCACCCTCGGACAGAACGAAGCGTGGATCGACCAGAAGTCCGGTCTCGTGTGGGCTCACCGTCCTCCGCCGGAGATGCTCGAAGCGGCCAGTGGACGATTCGAGGCCAAAACGTTCTCGTTCGAAGAAGACTCGAGTTGGCTGCTGGATGCGTTGACGCGCCTCCGTGGGCTGAACAGCGATCTCGACGTTCTACTGACGGTGAGTCCCGTGGCGAGCTACGCGACCTTCTGCGGAGCGGAGGCGGTCACACAATCATTTGCCGGAAAGTGCGTTCTGCGCGCAGTGGCCGAACGGATGACCTGCCTGGTTCCGCGAGTGTGGTACTTCCCCGCCTTCGAAATGGCGCTCGCCTACAACCCGCACACGCTCAATGCCGACAATCGCCACGTGAAGCAATCCACCGTCGATCGCATTTTCAACCTCCTTCACCGGACGGTAGTCAGATGAGAACGGGCCTGCCCTTCTTCCGAGCCGCTCGCTCCGGTAACGGCAAGTCGAGGGCCTGAGCAAGGGCTCGGTCAAGCTCGCGGAGTTTCACGCTTGACAGGCGACCCGCCCTCGTCGTGAGCTTTTCCTTAAACATCAGCATCAGGAAGTCACAGCGAATCGAGCTTGACCGAGGAATCCCTTCCTCTGGACCGACCTCGACCTCAGTGGCCAGCCCCAACACCTCTCCGTAGACTGGTGCACAGATGACGGTTGAGATGTCGTCGTTGCCGGCGATAAACCCGCGGGAGACGATGACGTAGAAGCCTGGCTTGTCGCCCCGCTCTGCCATGCGATGGCTGGTCCTGTAGACGTCACCGCGCTTCATGGTTTTGCTTGCTCGGCGACCATGGCCTTTGCCTGGCGAGTCAAAAGCACCCGGTGTTTCGTAATCGTGGCACGCTCGATTGCTTCCTGTTCCTGCTCCGCGCGTCGCGCCAGGAATTCCGCAAGCGCTTCTCTTACCAACTCTGAGCGCTTGCGCCGAGCACGCCCCTTCCTTGCAAGCCGGTCGAGAGCGAAAAGCGTGGGTTCATCAATGGAAATCGCAATAGTCTTCATCGTAGAAGCTTAATAGGATTGATGGTGAACGGCAAGCAGATGCCAGGGAGCGATGTGGCACAGACACTCTTGTCTGTGCCCCGGCCGAAGCCGCGTGGCCCTGAGGCTTGCAATCTTGAGTCGTGGGAGACCCGCACAGACAAGAGTGTCTGTGCCACATCGGTCCTGCGCAGACAACGCTACGGGCAATTCCACTTGTCGCGTTTCGTCGTACCCGCGCCCGTCTCAGTACTCCACAAACGCCTCATCCGGATAGCAATACAGCCAGCGCTCGCCCGGCTCGGCCGAGGCGATCACCGGGTGGCTGGTGGCGTGCGCGTGCTTGGTGGCGTGGCGGTTGGGTGAGTCGTCGCAGCAACGGGTGCCGCCGCACTCCTGGCACGTGCGCAGGTGAACCCAGCGGGAGCCGATCTTCACGCACTCCTCGCACTCATGGCG
>DATLWH010000424.1:0-2540 GCA_035576505.1 Thermoanaerobaculia bacterium
TCGAACGGCGGCGCCTGGTACTGCAACGGGCTGGCCGTGAACAAGGGGTTCGGGCGCTCCGTCGAGGGGGCGGGCTGGGTGTAGGCGGTCAAGGTCAAGGTGAGTAGAGCAATCGATGTGACAATGCGCATGACGCGATTCTATCGGAGTGCCGCCGCGAGACGGCCGAGATCGGTGAATGCCCTCGATGTTTCAGCTACGGTCCCCGATCATTGCATATTCAGCGCCGCCAGCGCGGCGCGGACGCCCGCGGCCACTTCGCCGTCGACGTTCTCATCGCGCACCTTTTTCGTCATCGTCGGGATTGAAATGGGGGAGGGAGGCCAGCCCGTCGTAGAGCTGCACGTCCATCCCCTCGGGTGCCAGGTTCGTGACCGCCTGCAACAACGCGCGGATCGACGACCGCTCGCGCAGACTGCCGCAGATCGCGATGATGTGCATGCCTGGTTCTTTCCGGGAGTACAGACGCCGTGAGACGGCGGCTGAACCGGCAGACTCGCCGCTGACGCGCCGGCGAGACGCCTGCGTGCCAGCCGGCGAGACGCCTGCGTGCCAGCCGGCGAGACGCCAGCGCTCCGCTGCGCTACTTTCGGGTCAGCCCTCTCTCTTCGAGCAACGGCTCTACCTTCGGATCGCGGCCACGGAAGGCGCGGTACATCACCGCCGGATCTTCCGTGCCACCGCGCGAGAGGATCATCCTGCGGAAACGGTCGCCGTTGGCGCGGGTCATGCCGCCGTTTTCCTTGAACCAGTAGAAGGCGTCGTCGTCGAGCACCTCGCTCCAGAGGTAGGCGTAATAGCCGGCCGCGTAGCCGCCGCCCCAGATGTGGGAGAAGTACGTCGAGCGATAGCGCGGCGGGACCTGGGGCATGTAGACGTGGTACTGCTTGAGCGACTCCGGCTCGAAAGCGTTCACGTCCTGGAGCGGCGCATCGGCAGGAATCGAGTGCCAGGCCATGTCGAGCAGCGCGGCGCCGAGGTACTCCATCGTGGCGTAGCCCTGATTGAACGTCTGCCCCTTCTTCAGCTTCTCGATCAACTCCTTCGGCATCGGAGCGCCGCTCTTGTAGTGCTTGGCGTAGTTCGCAAACACCGCCGGCTCCATTGCCCAGTGCTCGTTGAACTGCGAGGGGAACTCGACGAAGTCGCGCGGCACCGAGGAGCCGGAGATCGACGGGTAGGTCACGTTCGAGAACATGCCGTGGAGTGCATGGCCGAACTCGTGGAACATCGTCGTCACCTCGGTAAACGTCAGGAGTGCGGGCTGGCCGGCCGCAGGCTTGGTGAAGTTCTCTGTGTTCGTGACGACCGGCTTCGTGCCTAGCAGTTTGCTCTGCCCGACGAAGCTGCTCGTCCATGCGCCGCCTGCCTTGTTCGGACGCGAGAAGAAGTCGGCGTAGAAGAGCGCCAGCGGTTTGCCGTCGGCGTCGAACACATCGAAGACGCGGACGTCCGGCTGATAGACGGGGATGTCGTGCCGTTCCTTGAATGTGATGCCGTAGAGCTTCGTAGCGGCGAAGAAGACGCCGTTCTGGAGCACGTTGTCGAGCTCGAAGTAGGGGCGTACCTGCCCTTCGTCGAGGTCGAGCTCGCTCTTGCGCACCTGCTCGGCGTAGAACTGCCAATCGTAGGGCTCGAGCGTGAAGCCGCCCTTCTGCGCGTCGATCAGTTTCTGCATCCGCGCGGCCTCGGCCTGCGCTTTGGCGCTGGCCGCGGGGACCATGTCGGTCATCAGCTTGAACGCGTTCTCAGGGGTCTTGGCCATCTCATCGTCGAGGTTGTAGGCGGCGAAGCTGGAGCCTCCGAGGAGCTTCGCCCGCTGCGCGCGGAGCTGGGCCAGGCGGGCGATGATGGCCTTCGTGTCGTTGTCGCCGCCGTGATTGCCGCGGGCGATCGATGCCTCGTAAAGGCGCTTGCGGAGATCGCGATTCTTCAGGTAGGTCTGCGCCGGCTGCTGCGTGGTGTTCTGCAGTGTGAGGAGCCACTTCCCTTCCAGGCCGCGCCCTTTGGCCCGTTCGGCCGCCGCGGCGATGTCGGAGTCGGGCAGGCCGTCGAGGAGCGACTTGTCATCGATGACGATGGCCGACGCATTCGTGTCGGCGAGAACATGATTGCGAAACTGCGTCGTCAGCTTCGACTGTTCCTGATTCAGCGCCCGCAGCGCCGTCTTGTCGGCCTCGTTGAGCTGTGCGCCGGAGCGGACGAAGTTCCTGTAGTAGTGCTCGACGAGGAAGGTCGACTCCGCGTCGAGGCCGAGCGTGCTCCGCCGGTCGTAGAGCGACTTGATGCGCGCGAAGAGCTTCGGGTCGAGGGAGATGGCATCGCGATGCGCGGCCAGCTTCGGCGCCAGGGCCGATTGGGTCTTCTGCAAATCCGGGTTCGTGTTCGACTGCGTGAGGCCGTTGAAGACGCGCTGCACGCGCCGCAGCATCTCGCCGGAGCGCTCCAGCGCCTCGATCGTGTTCGCGAACGTGGGAGCCTCGGGGTTGTTGGCGATGGTCTGCACTTCGGCCAGCTCGCGCTTCATCCCCTCCTCGATG
>DATLWH010000425.1:0-3526 GCA_035576505.1 Thermoanaerobaculia bacterium
CCACCCCCGCCTCCTGGCACTCGCCTTCTTCGCCCTCGCCCTCGCCGTTCGGCTCCTCAACGCCCACTACATCTTTGACGGAACGGGAAAACCGCGCATCACGCCGGTCGACGAGCTTTACCACTGGAAGCGCATCGCCTACTCCGCGGCACACTTTCCGCACGTGCTCGAATTCGATCGGGACCGCGGGATCGGCGGCGCATTCTGTCCGTGGCCTCCGCTCTACGACGTCGCGAGCGGCGGAGCGGCGCGCCTCCTCGGTGCGGAAGGAGACAGCGCAGACGCTGTCCTGACACGCGTTGTCTGGTTCCCGCCGCTGCTCTTCGCCCTCTTCACCGGGATCACCGTCTTCGTTCTGGCACGAAGGTGGGGCACACGTGTGGCGGTTCTCAGCGGCATCGCACTGGCCACCTCACCCTTCCTCGTTACAACTTCCTGGATTGGAAGCATCGACCACCACTTCCTCGAGCCGGTTTTCACATTTGCCATTCTCGGCGCTGCCTGCCTCGGCCTCTCCGCGCGCAACCGGCGCGAGCAGATTCGCGCCGGGATACTCCTCGGTATCGCCATCACTGCGGCGATGTTCGTGCAGACGGCGCTGCTCGTCTCCGCCGCACTCGCTTTCGTCGTCTTATTCGTCGGGGCCGAAGGCGTGGCAGCGACCTGCGGCTTCGGCATCGCCGCCATCGCTGTAGTGCTCTACCGTCTCACCCGAGCGCCCGGCTTTCCTGACAACCAGTGGTTCCTCGGCTGGACGCACGCATCGCTCTTTGCCGCGGCGGCGGTGGCCTGCGCGGTGAATCGGAAAGCGGGGGTCGGGGGTCGGGGGTCGGGGGTCGGAGCGATGGCGATGCGAGAAACAGCTCCGACACCCGACCCCCGACTCCCGACCCCCGTCATCCGAACCGCATTCTTCGCTCTTCTCGCCGGCCTGGCCATCCTCCTGGCCTCTCCTTCCGTGCCGTCATCGCTCGTGAGCGGCGCACACTTCTTCGGCGGCGACCGCTGGCTCCGGACGATCCAGGAGTTTCAGCCGCTCTGGCGCGCGCGCGGAGACGATCTCCTCTCCGATCTCACAGGGCTCTCCGGTGGTGCCGTACTGGTCTGGTTCCTTCTCTCGCGCGCGCTGCGCACGCATGACCGCATTCGTCTCGCTGTGGCACTGTTTGCCATCGTCTACCTCGGGCTGACGATTACGAGCCGCCGTTTCTGGATCGTGGCCATCCCGCTGCTCGCCCTCGCCGGCGCACTCTACGTGCCTCTCATCGCTCGCAAGAGGCTGGCGTTGCTCGCCGCTCTGGCCATCGCGCTCCCACCGCCACTGCAACTCGCCGGGTGGCTGACGACTCCGATACCGCCCGTGCAGCCGAACCAGCAGCAGTGGCTGCGGGCGACAACGTTTCTTCAGACTCTCCCGCCTGGACGCGTTCTCGGTCCGTGGTCGCTGGGACACGCCATCGACGTCGAGGGAAAGCACGCCGTCGTCATCGACAACTTCGGAACGATGCCCGATACGGATACCTTCGAGCACGCGCAGGAGGCGTTGCTCGCGCCGACGGAGGCAACACTGGCGCGCTACTGCGACGCCGCCGGAGTGCGCTACCTCATCCTCGAACAGCCGCGCTTCGGCATCGCCTCCGCCAATGCCATCCTCGGCACGCAGCGAGCACCGGAGTCGACGTGGTGGTGGCACGTATGGCGTGGGGAGCAGCCACGGCTTTTTCATCTCCTCTGGAGTGAGCCGGGACTGCGCATCTACAGACGATGATGTTCGAAGAATTCATTGCTGAGGCCTCCCGCCCGCCGATTCTGGAACGCTGGTTCGCTCCATCAGCGTCGCCGTCGTTTCTGCGGGCGCGCTGGATCTGGCTGCGCTGCCTCGGCGGGATCTTCTTCTCCGCGTTCTACTCGCTCTACTTCCAGATCCATGGCCTCATCGGCCC
Organism: Thermoanaerobaculia bacterium; assembly: GCA_035576505.1. Classification (GTDB taxonomy): domain Bacteria; phylum Acidobacteriota; class Thermoanaerobaculia; order Gp7-AA8; family Gp7-AA8; genus JADGNZ01. The sequence goes on from DATLWH010000425.1 coordinate 1,944, forward strand.
GCGTGGCATCCTCCCGGCCGGCGAGTACCTCGATGCCGTGCACCGCGCCCTCGGCGCAAAAGGCTATTGGTACGCGCCGACGCTGCTCTGGCTCAATGCCGGCGACCGGATGCTGAGCGCCATCGTCTGGATCGGCGTTGCCGCCTCCGCCGCGATCATCCTCAACCTCTGGCCACGCCTCTCCATCGCCGTCGCGGGCATCTGCTTCCTGTCATTCATCGGGGCGGCGCAGGATTTCGCCGGCTACCAGTCGGACGGCATGCTGCTCGAAGCGGCCCTCCTATCCATCTTCCTCGCGCCCCGCGGCATCCGGCCGGGCATCGCTGTCGATCAGCCGCCGTCGCGCGCGGCGGTCTTCATGCTGCAGTGGGAGTGGTTCCGGATCTACTTCGAGTCAGGCCTCGTCAAGATTCTCAGCGGCGAGGAACAGTGGCGAAACCTGACCGCGATGGACAAGTACTACGAAAACGGCCCGCTGCCCTCGTGGCTCGGATGGTACGTGCAGCAATGGCCGCATCCGTTCCACGCGTTCTCGGCCGGGCTGACGCTTTTCGTCGAACTGCTGGTGGTCTGGCTTGCGTTCGCGCCGCGCAAGACCTCGCTCTGCCGTCTCATCGTTTTCTTCATCGTCACGCCTCTGCAGATCGGCATCATCCTCACCGCGAATTACGCGTTTCTAAACTACCTCGTCCTCTGCCTGGGCATTCTCCTGCTCGATGACGCGATCCTCCGCGGACCGGCAGCCGCGCCCAGGACGATGAAGCCATCCGTGCCGGCCGCTGTCGTGCTGACCACGATCTTCCTGACGACGATCGCCAGCTTCCTGATGCCGTCGTTCCCGACGGTCGGGCTCCTCGATCCGTTTCGGGTCGCCAACCGTTACGGACTCTTCGCGGTCATGACGCGCGAGCGTTATGAGATCGAGTTCCAGGGATCGCGCGACGGCGTCGCCTGGACCGCCTACCCCTTCCGCTACAAGCCGCAGGATGTCGGCAAGCGGCCGGGCCTCTACGCTCCCTACCAGCCACGCTTCGAGTGGAATCTGTGGTTCGCGTCACTCGGGTCAGTACAGGACAACCGGTGGGTTCTGAACGCCGAGGGACGGCTGCTGGAGAATTCACCACCGGTTCTTGAGCTCTTCGCAAACAATCCGTTCGCGGACAAGCCGCCGATCACGGTCCGCGCCGTCGCCTATCAGTACTGGTTCACCACGCACGACGAACGTGCGCGCACCGGCGCCTGGTGGCGCCGGGAGCCACTCGGCGCATACGCGCCGACGGCGCGCCGAAACGCGGATGGGAGCATCATCTTCGATTCCGAATGACGAGCTGGCATGCGAGTCGCTATTGCCGAGCCGCATGGGAAACTTACTTTGGCTCATCATCGTCGTTCTCGTCATTCTCTGGCTCGGTGGTTTCGCGATGCACGTCGGCGGCGGACTCATTCACCTGCTGCTCGTGATCGCTGTGATCGTGCTGATCGTTCAACTGGTCTCAGGCAGGCGCGCGATCTAAGCCGGCACGCTTGAACGCGGCGACGAGCCGCGCCACACGATCCGGGTCGACGGGCGCTTCCACGCGTCC
>DATLWH010000426.1:0-14055 GCA_035576505.1 Thermoanaerobaculia bacterium
ATGGATGAGATCAGGGGCGGGAGGATGTCGGTGTCGCGGCAATACATCTTGCCGGACTGGTAAAAATCACGGCGCTTGTTCCAGTGAGGCGAGTCGGGTGCGGGATAAACATCCGCCATCTGATCCGGCCTCAGGTTGAGAAAGTTCTCCAGAACGAGATGGGAAAAGGGTTGGGCCAGCTTGAAATCCGACGTCAGCCGTTCCACGTGCTCCCGAGAAAAGTCTCGATAGGTGAAGAAGCCCCGCCGCTGGCTCGTGATCGTGACCGGTATTGTCATTCCAACCCCCAATCAACTCAGCGCCTTACGCCGGAACTGGCGGAGGCCGAAGAGGAGGAGACCCACGTCGCAAGCCACCAGTGCGCCCAGAATGACCGCCTGGGGGAGATGGGGCGACTGCGGCACGAGGGCGCTGCGGAAGCCCTCGCTGGCGTACACCAGTGGATTGATCAGCACGACGCGCCTGAGGATGGGGAACTTGGCCAGCGCCGTCCATGGGTAATACGTACAGCCGAAGAAGATCATCGGGGCCATGACCATGGTGAACATCAGCCCGACCTGCTGCTGGCCGACCGAGCACCCCAGGACCAGGCCCAGGGTTGCCGAGAGAGCGGCCACGAGCAGGGCCTGGAGGATGAATAGCCCGATCTTCGCGCCGCTCATGTTGACGCCCCCCATCACCAGCCAGCCGAGGGGGATCACCACCAGGCCGGAGACGAGAGCCTGGATCATTCCGGCGACGACTTTCTCCACGGCCAGCCATTCCAGATCCATGGGGGCAAGCAGCCGGTCCTCGATCTCCTTGGTGAACTGCAGCTCGGCGATGAGCGGCATGGTCACCGCCCAGGTGCCGGTCATGACCATGCTCAGGGCGATGATGCCGGGCAGGAGCAGGCCCTTGTACTCGGCCGACATCAGGCCGCTGGAAGTCATGATCCTGCCGAAGACGAAGACGAACATCATCGGCTGCAGCAGGGTCTGAAAGGCCAGTTGCACGGAGTTGCGCCGGGCCACGTGCGCGTCGCGGGCCAGCATGGCCAGAAAGGTGGTCACGTTCATTCCCGCAGACTCCGTCCGGTATGGTGCAGAAAAAGGTTCTCGAGGCTGGGCTCGGAAATGTGCAGGTCGTGGATGGCATCTCCCGAAGCAGCGGCGGCAGCGACGACGTCCGGCACGAGCGAGCCGCTCCGGTCGGCATAGACGTCGACCTGCCCTTCGCCGGACTCGCGGACTTCCGACACTCCCTCGATCCGCCGCACGGCCTCGGCCAGGCCGGCCGGCTTGGTGCTGACCTGCAGGCGCACGAGGTAGCCGCCGGGAATGGACCGCTTCAGCTCCTCGGGCGTGCCGAGAGCGATGACCTTGCCGTGATCGACGATGGCCACGCGATGGCAGATGCTGTCGGCCTCCTCCATGTTGTGCGTGGTCAGGAGGATGGTTTTGCCGCGTGCGTTATAGCCGCGGATCATCTCGCTGAGGAGCAGGCGCGTCTGCGGATCGAGTCCCGCGCTCGGCTCGTCGAGAAACAGGACGTCGGGGTCGTGCATCATGGCCCGGGCGATGGAGAGGCGTTGCATCATCCCGCCGGAGAATCCGAGCGGCTTCTGATTGGCGCGGTCGGTGAGCTTGAACTGTTCGAGAAGCGCGTCGGCCCGTGTCCGCCGCTGCTCCGAGGAGAGGCCGAAGTAGGCGCCGTGAAAGGTGAGGATCTCCCGCGCCGTGAGGGCGAAGTCGAGATTGGGACGCTGCGGCACGACGCCGATCAGCCGTTTGACGGCCTTGCTGTTCTTCCAGACGTCGAGGTCCCCGACCCAGGCACGGCCGGCCGTGGGCTGGACGCGGGTGGTGACGATGCCGACCGTGGTGGACTTGCCCGCGCCGTTGGGTCCGAGGAGGCCGAAGATCTCGCCCGGCTGCGCCTCCAGTGTCAGTCCGTCGAGAGCCACGACGTCGCCTCTCTGCTGCGCGGCCGGGTAGACCTTGCGCAGTCCTTCCGTTCTGATCCCGATCGGCATGGGGCGGGATTGTAAACGGAGTGCTCGTGGAGTTCGCGGCCGGAGCGCTGGCGTCCTCGCCGGCTGGCTCGGCGGCGTCTCGCCGCCGGGCTGCGAGCGCGCCGGAAGGACAGGAAGAAAGGCGAGTTGGTCGCAAGTCGAGCAGTGGGGCTGCAGAGAACCGAAGGCGTGGCCCCAGGCCGTCTCCATCGTGGTCTGCTACGCCGGAATCCTCGATTGCAAATGCCGCGATAGCGGCGGAAAGAAGGTAGCCAGGGGTGCGAGCGTTCTTTTGCGAGCACCCCTGGTTGTCGAGCTCAATCCATATCGTGCCGCGTCAGCGGCACTGGATGAATCAAGCGAAGATGCGTCTCCGTTTACAGTGCCGCTGACGCGGCACCAAGACCATGTACCTCGTTACCAGGGGTTGCTCGCAAAAAGCGCTCGCACCCCTGGCTACCTTCTTCTGCCGCTATCGCGGCGCCTGGTCGTTCGCTTTAAGTTAGAGCGCATGAGGGCTTGACGACGGTACGTCGTTTGGACGTTACGCGCGCGAGCCGAAGGCGTCCTGGTCAGTTCCGGTATGCGAGCATGGAGTGGTTCCGGCACCAGCGCGCGGGAGGGCCAGGACCTTTGAGTGCCGTTTCACCGCCGCTTCCATAGCGACAGACCCAACCCGACGACCATCAACCCGAGGAGAGTGAGGTTGACGATGAATCCGGGTGGTTTTCCGGTCGTCACGAGAGGGAGGTAGTGAGCGATCAACCGTCCGGAGAGTTGCTGGACGAGGAGCAGGGCGAACATGAAGGGGATCATGCTGCGGTACCGGATCGCGACGAGGAGGCACAGCAGCGCCATGACCACATGGGAGAGGCCGAGGAGGGCCCAGAGAGAAATGAGGGTCTGTGTGGCAGCGGCCGGGAATGTGTCGAGAGGGATTCCGTCGGCGGTGGTCATCACCAGGTAGCCGCGGAAGATGGAGTTGAGGCCGACGGTGAGCTTCAGCAGCACGAGCAGGCCAAAGGGCAGGAACGCCAGCTTGTGGCCGCGATAGGTGTTGTCGATGCTGCTGGGAAGTATCTGGTCGATCATGATCGGAACCCGGACAACTATGCGGAAATCGCAAGCTTCTCGCGGTGGTAGAGACGCGCTGCCGTCAACCAGAGAACGATACCTAGGCTGAAGCCGCCCGCCAGATAGATCGCCCATTCCTGCGCAGTGACGATCTCCAGCCGCAGCAGCTTCATGATCAGCTGGTTCTGCGCAAGGAACGGTACGGCGAACATCCATACCTGGTCCTTGATCGGATTCACCAGCAGCAGAATCGTCGGAACCAGCGGCATCAGCATCAGCAGACTCATATAACTCTGTGCTTCCTTGACGCTCTTCGCTGAGGCTGCGATCAGTGTCAACAGGGTCGTGCCGAGCAGCACGACTGGCGCCAGCACCAGCAGCAGCTTGAGCATCGTAACGATCGATACGTCGAGCTTGGTCCCGCTCTGAGGAAAGAGCTGGAAGCTGATTTTGAATGCCGCCAGCGTCAGCATCAGCGCGAGCAGGCCGAAAACACAGGCCCCGGCGATCTTGCCGCTCATGATGGCTTCTCGCGACGAGGGGGTGGCCAGCAGGGGCTCCAGCGATTGGCGTTCCCGTTCACCGGCCGTGGCGTCGATCACCAGATGTGCGCCCCCGAGGAAGCTGCTCAAAATGAGCAGATAGGGGAGAAACGACAGCGCCAGTCCCCGTTTGCTCTCCGGTGTGGACAGATCTCGATGGGCGATGCGAACTGCCGTGGCCACGCTCGGGCTCACGCCGCGAGCCAGCAGGCGCAATGAACCGACCGTGGTGCTATAGGTCTTCAGGAGACGCTCCAGCCGTTCCACCGGGATCTCCGCGTCCCGGCGCGATGAGTCTTCGACGATCTCCACCCGCGCCGGGATTCCTTTGTGCCAATCCTCCGGATAATCCTTGCCGATCGACAGGATGACATCCCGATGCTGGTTTCGGATCTCTCCGTCGGGATCGGCGGGCGCAGCCAGCACATTCACATTCTGTCCGGCCAGCCACTTCACCAGGTTCGGAGCGTATTGCGAACCGACAACCGGCAGATCGAGCGGTTTCTCGAGTTGGGTGTTGACCCGCTTTTCCGACATCGTAATGATGCCCAGCATCAATATCGGCATGAACAGCGGACCCATCACCAGTGCGATGCGAACCGTTCGCTTGTCGCGAAAGAGATCGCGCAGTTCCTTCATCATCACCGTGACCACGACAGCCATTCTCATGAGTGCAGCCCCTCGTCCGATCCGATCACCTTGACGAAGGCGTTTTCCAGATTCTCTTCGCCGGTCTGGGCACGCAGGTCATCGGCAGTCCCCTGGGCAACGACACGACCCTTGGCGATGACGACGATCCGGTCGCAGAGCGCGGCGATCTCCTGCATGATGTGGCTCGAGAAGATCACGCAACGTCCTTCCGCACGCAGTCCCTCGAGGAACTGCCGCATGCTCCGCGTCGTCATCACATCGAGTCCATTCGTTGGTTCGTCGAGCACCACGTTCCGGGGATCGTGTACCAGTGCCCGCGCGATCGCCGTTTTCGTCCGCTGTCCCTGTGAGAAGCCTTCGGTAGGACGGTCAAGGAAGTCGTTCATGTCCAACGCCCGTGAGAGCAGGGCGATCCTCGAGGCGATCGCCCCCTCGTCCATCTGATGGAGCCGTCCGAAGTATTCGATGTTCTCCCGTGCCGTAAGCCGTTTGTAGACTCCACGCGCGTCCGGCAGTACTCCCAGCCGTCGGCGCACCGCCTCGGCGTCGCGCACGGCATCGAAGCCGTCCACGGAAACGCTTCCGCTCTCAGGCTTCATCAGGGTATAGAGCATCCGCAGAGTCGTGGTCTTGCCCGCGCCGTTAGGCCCGAGCAGTCCTGTGATCTCACCGTCGCGCGCCGTAAAACTGACGTCATCGACCGCGATCACCCGGCCGCTCTTGCTCGCGAACGATTTATGCACGTTCCTGACTTCGATCATGGGACGAGCCGCCTTCTCATGAATCCCCTCATCTGCGATCCAACCCCCTGCCTCATGGCTCCCATCCGTTGTAGTCTGTGAACGGCGGCGTATAAGAGAGCTGATCCAGACAGCGCGCGTCCAGCCCCTTGGCATCGGCAGTCTCGAAGAAGCGCGCCATGAGTTTCGGCATGCAGCCGATCGGAATGACGTTGTGGCCCTGTCCGCGCAGGACCAGGAGACGGCCCTTCGGCAGATTCTTCACAACCTGTTCGCCGTAACGTGGTGGCGTGACCGGATCGAGCTCTCCTTCCAGCACAAGGGCCGGTACGTTGGTGGCCAGCGCCTTGTGAAAATCGGCAGGGCGTGTTCCATGCGGCCAGACCTCACATTGCGCACGAAGCGTGTCGACCAGCTCATTGCCGAGCACACTGCCGGCATAGGCAGGATCGTCCTTCAGCCCCTCCGCGTCTTCGGTGCAGACGACCGAGAGCTGCATCCCCGCGGCCATGCTTTCGGCGAGGTTTCCGCTGATCAGCTTCGACTGCGCCATGAGCGGCTCATAGCGTCCCTGAGCGGCATCGGCCAGAGTCAGAGGCAGCGAGGATGCCAGGAGCGGAACGTATGCGAACATCCGTGCGATCAGGGCCACGTGGCCGCGGGTGAGCATCTCCTGACGCGTCTCACCGGTCATCGGGTCGCGATACGTCACCGGTACGGGCGCCGTCCTGAGTTTCGCCAGTAACGCATTGAGATTGGCCTGTGGGTCGCCCATCCGCCCGGCGCACTTCGGTGTGTTGCGGCACTGTTTGAAGAGCATGGCCAGCGCATCATCGAGATTGCGGGCGAAGTCATTGCCGAGGAAGATCTCGTTGGGTGCGACGCTGTCGAGGACCACGGTGCGGGTGTGCGCGGGATAGGTGGCCGCGTAACGCTGGGCGACGCGGGTGCCATAGGAGATACCGACGAGGTCGATCTGTGATGCACCGATGGCCACCCTCACCGCCTCGAGATCGCGAATCGCTTCGGTCGTTCCGTAGAAACGAAGATCGGCTGCCGATGCCAGTGAGTCGCGGCACCGTTCGGTGAAAGCCCGCACCGCTTCCCGGTTCTTCTCAATCGACTGCTCTTCCTCGGCGCTGGTCTTCTCGCCCTTCCTGTCCCTGCATTGCAGAGGATTGGATGCCCCCGTCCCTCGCTGATCCACGAGGATGACACTGCGTTTCTTCAGGGTCTCCTCAAAGGCGGGGGCGATGCCTGGATAGGTATCGCGCGCCGACTGGCCCGGTCCACCAGCGATCATGAATACGGGATCGGCTGCCGCGTCGTTCCTGGCGGGAATCCAGGCGATGGCGAGCTGGATCTTGCGCCCGGCCGGATGCGCCGCGTCTTCCGGCACGGTCAGGTGCGAGCACAATGCCTCGCCCGTGTCAGCGTCGAACTTCGGCGCCAGCGTACAAGGCTGAAAGTCGAGCGAGCCCAGTTTGCGGGCCTGCGCAGGAACGCTGGATAGCAGTGCCAATGCCATGGCAGCGACGGCGCGCCTCACGGTCCACTTCACGAGCGAGTTGGTCATATCGGTTCCTCGGGGCAGGGCTTGATCGCGATGGGCCGGCAGAGACGCGGAGGTGACGTGATGGCTTCGTTGCAGTGCAGTCGCGAAGCAGACCTTCCTACCTTACATGAGGGTGGAGCTGAACTACGCGAACCACAAGGAAAAGTTTCGAGTCTGGTGGCTCTTCAAGCACTCGCAGATCCCGTGAATGGCCTCGCGGAGCCCATGAATGGCCCCCCAGATCCCATGAATGGTCTTCCAGATGCCATGAATGGCCCCGCAGATCCCATGAATGGCCTCCCAGATCCCATGAATGGCCTCCCAGATGCCATGAATGGCCTTCCAGATCCCATGAATGGCCTTCCAGGTGCCATGAATGGCCTTCCAGATCCGATGAATGGTCTCCAAGATCCCATGAATGGTCTCCCAGATCCCATGAATGCTCTCCCAGATCCCATGAATGGTCTCCAAGATCCCATGAATGGTCTCCAAGATCCCATGAATGGTCTCCCAGATACCATGAATGGCCTCGCAGATGCCATGAATGGCCTCGCGGAGTCCATGAATGGCCTCGTGGAGTCCGCCGACTACCACTTTTTGCTGTTCAAGATCGTCTCATCGCTGGCGTTATGCCGCAGCCTGCTGGCCATTCGGTAAGTGCATCCCGGCAAGCCCTGCGGCGTGTCCGGAAACGGCCAGTTCACGGCCTCGGCGACCCCGCGATCGACGCACCGAGGCGGTCGCGGTGCGTGTGGGTCAGTCCGTGCAGCTCGCGCGTCAGCGCGCACTGGCTGTGACACCGTGCGCACGGATCGAAACACGGTGTACACAGACCGAAAAACAGCGCGCACGAATCGAAACACGGTGTGCACGGGACGAAACACAGCGCGCACGGACTAAAACACGGTGCGCGCCGACGAAACGCAGCGACGCACAGACGAAACGCAGTGCAACACAGCCGAAACGCGGCGACGCACAGACGAAACGCAGCGACGCACAGACGAGACGCAGCGCAACACAGCCGAAACGCAGCGACGCATAGACGAAACGCCGAGCTGCACAGCCGAAAGGCGAGCCTCGGGCAACCAACGCCGCCGGCCGTGCCGGCCGAGGAGCCCCTGCTCGGGAGAACGTTCGGAGCGCAACTGGCCGAGCCTTGGGCAACCAACGCTGCCGGCCGTGCCGGCCCGGCTAGCCCTGCGGCGTCTCTTCCGGAAACGGCCAGTTCACGGCCTCGTCGAACCCGGCGATCGACGCGCCGAGGCGCTCGCGGTGCGCGTAGGCCACTCCGTGCAGCTCGCGCGTCAGCAGCGCGCCGGCGCTCTCGCCGTTCTCCTCGGCCAGGCACTCGAGCGCCGCCACGACGTAGCGCGGCAGCCGCGCCGTAACCTCACGCGTCCGAACTCCCGCCGGCAGGATGAGCGCCGCCTCCCTCCCCAGCGCCTCCTCGATGGCGTCGATCGGCCAGACATGCACGGCCTGCTCCGCCAGCTCATGAATGCCGATCATCGGCCCGCCGCACCCCGACGTTGCCTCGATCTCGCCGTCCTCGGCTCGTCGCAGCAATCTCGCCGCCCGACCTCCCCAGCATCCTCGCCGCCATCTCGATGGTGACGCGCGCCTCGTCATGTAGGAAGATGGAGCGAATGCGTTCGGCGATGGTGGGATCGAGTATGTTCATGCACCGCTCGAATATCAACGCGGCTATATAGTCGGAAGGTATGCAAGCAACTATCTTCCAGAAACAATGGGCTCCGACGGAGCTTGCCAAGCACTAACTATCTCAACCGCTTCGAACATCGGTAGAATGGAGTCGAGTCGAAATAGTTAGTTTAGGTTAGACAGAAGGAGGGAAGGTGGCCGATCCGAAGGATCCCGAGTCGATCTTTGAGCTGAAGTACTTCACCACGGACAGCCTTGCACAGAGCGCGTTGGATGCCGCCTCGTTCGGGGATCCTCCGGTACTGCACCTGCCATCCCACGTTGACATTGTCCGGATCCGTCTGCGACTACAGGAGAATGCTCTGGCCAACGGCATCACAGACCCCGATATCCTCTTTGCATATCAAGAGCTAGCTCTAAGCGCGTCCTCATCCGATATCGTTTGTGGTCAACTCACCGGAAGTCACCGGTGTGGTGGCTTGATGGATATCGAGGTGTCCGTCTTCGGTGCCTACTACCAATGTCGCCGTGTCGCGAGCCATCGGTTCCCAGTATGAGTCTCGGTGACGATGCGCGGACTCTCTCTCGTGCTCTTCGGGAAGAGATCAAGAAGACGCCCAAAGGAGTGCAGGAAAGGCGGCTGCAAGAGGCCGCTGGTCTCGCGGATCGTGCATTTTCGGAAGCTCTGGCCGAGGCATTGACTCTTCAGTTTGCCGTCCGCTCACCGGATGGGACGATATCCGAGGGGACAAGACAGATGAACCAACCAGACCCAGGTCACGAGATCAATTACCCACTGCTTCGCTTTGCACCTCTCTCCCAACCCCTCTGGGAGCGCATCTATTTGGCAGTCCTCAGCGCTTGCCTTGTCGCGTTTCTCATCTACCTGATTACGCAAAAGGCGACCTTCAGCCGTGAAACATGGAAGCTTGCAGTTGTGCTGGCAAGCGTCTTAGCGGCTGCGGTCGGCGCGTTTCTCACCGGAATGCTCGAAGTTCGGCACCAGCGGCCCGGCTTGGATGTGAGGGCCACAGGGGCGCTTGGGGCATTTGTCTTGGTGTTGGTCGTGCTGTTGATCTGATACCAAGAGACCTGCCTATCTCGCGTGCGGCTTCATTCCGTGAGCTTGGAGCCGTTAGACGGACGTAGAATAGAACGATGGGGAAGGCGGTGTACTTTGTTGGCGCAGGCCTCAGTAAGGCGTTGGAGTCCGAAGCAGATACTCCTGTGCCTCTCCTGATGGACTTCGTGAAGGTCGCCGCTCACTACGCAGCGACGGACGAGTCAAACATCATCATGCTCGCTCTGACGGGCCTGGAAACACTAGGTCGGTTCAGGTGGAGATCACCCGAAGCGCTCAAGTTGGCGCGTGCGTTCGACCCAAACAGGCCTGACCCAGTCATCATCGCTGCTCTGGTCGCTGCGTTTCGGCGTAGGCCGGCTGAGTCGATTGAGGACCTCTTGGCGCGAGATGACCGTGGCGCGTCTTTTTTCGAGGCTGTCGTATTCGACGCCCCCATCCGGTTCAGGTACGCCGTCAACCGCGTATTCAGAAGGATCGGGTGGTCGGTCAATCTCGAATTGCTAAAACGGTATCTGATCTTTCAGCTTGCTCAAGCCGGCGAGCATACCTTCGTGTCGTTCAACTACGACCTGTTCCTCGATCGCGCGGTGAGCGAAGTATCTACGGATTGGCGCTGGCACTGTGGATACGGTTACGAGGTCGGCTACTCCACATCGGTTGACCCTTCGGACGGCGATGACGACGTAGCTGCTGCGCCTGCGCATGTCTGCGATTTACGGGTACGACTCCTTAAGCCACACGGCTCGCTGAATTGGTTGCTTCCCTTCGCAAATCCTGGAAAGGCGATGCCGTTTGTAGATGGGCCAGCTGTCGTACGAGTCAACGACGATGGGCATCCAGAATACGTTGGAACGTTGGCTGACTGGGCGAGAGTAATGCTTCCCGATGCAGGGCAACCTCATCATGTCGAGCCAGGCATCATCGCTCCATTAAAGCCCAAAGACGCGAATCTTCAGATTTTCAAACACATCAGGAGCGAGGAACTGACGGCCGTACGGGATGCAGACGATGCTTATGTCCTTGGTTGGAGTATGCCGCTGAGTGACGATGACCAGACATGCCTGATCCGTTATGCGGTCTCTGTCCGTAATGCTCCGTTAGAGCGAGTGGTCGCCGTGAATCGCAACCAACCTCCGGAGTATTTTGAACGGGTAGCAAATGTATTCAACGTCCCACTTGAACGCGTCGAAGTCTGGAACGATGGCTTTGTGGACTACGTCGATGCCGCGATGGCTCACGACTAACTTCGCGCTTCACGGTCGTGAACCAGCTGACCCAACCCTGGACAGGACGACAGCGAGGCCCGACAGGACCGCGTCTTCGCACCCCGGTAGCACTTTTCTCCTTCTGGACACCCTATCATAGGAGCACAGAATGGAAAACGCATGGGGTCAGACCCTCGTTTTTCTATCGAACCTAAATCACGACGATTCAGTGGCTTGCAGGGACGGAAGCGAAGAAGCCTGAATCTGCTGAGGGTTATTCGTTGCTTTGGGGTCGCAGGTAAGCAAGCGCAGTCTTTCGCCGCGTATCGCGAAAAGGCTTATCCGCACATGACGCAGTTAGAACGCAGATGGAAGACGGTTTATCTGCGTACATCTGCGTCATCTGCGGATCGTCGTCTCTTGGCCGCAAACCATCTTTGACGCTCCTACTCGTGATGCGTCAGGTGAGACCGAGGACGAGCTTTAGACCCGAATCGACTCTGGCCATCGTTTCCGGCGAGACGCGACCGATCCGTTCCCGCAGAAAGGTCCGATCGGCGGTGATGACTTGCGAGACGTTCACAACGGACGGCTGTTTGAGCCCTGTGCCGCACGGCGAAAGGGGAACGTTGCCGGGCAGGGTGGCCAGACGCCCGTTCGTCGTCATGACAAGCACGGGGATCATAGCGATCCGGCTACGGTTGAATGCGTTGGCCTGAACCACCAGGACGGGCCGGGTACCGCCGGGATCGGATACTACGGGATCCGGTAAGTCAGCCCACCAGATCTCACCACGCGCTATTTCCACTCGCCCTTCCCGATGGAACGGGCCTGAATGCTCTGAAGGACCGGATCGAGAGTCGATGATTCGTGGTCGTAGACTTCGTTCAGTTTGGCGGTGATCGCCTCATTGTCGTGATCCTGTACGAAGCGCTGGATGGCAACACTATAGAGGTGGCTGCGCGAGACGCCCATGCGCTGCGCGAGCTCGTCGGCCGCTTGGAAGATGGGATCGGGAATGGAGACTGCTGCCTTCACGCCTGGAGTATGACAGGAGTATGACCGACGAGTGGGCAATCGATCATGCTTTTCTGTCGCCCACTAAAGCGGGCTGCCAACTATTGGTACTCCCTCCTCAGCGGCGAGACGCCGCTGAGCCAGCCGGCGAGACGCCAGCGCTCCGGTGCCGGCGCAGACAACCCTCGGGCCGCGATACGATCTACCGCGTAACGCCGGAGGGGCACATCCAATGAATACACGTCGCCAGTTCCTCATTCGTGCTCCTCTCAGCGCGCTCGTGATGGCAGCCGTCGCCCGCGGCGAGACGCTGTCAGCCGATCCCCAGGCGCCTCCGGTCACGACACCCGGCGCGCCGCCTACGTTCGGCACGGGTGTCGGCGCGGGTCCGGTCGTGACCGCGGGCACCTTCGCCGAGGCGGAGAAGCTGGTGCAGGTGACGATGACGGCGGCGGAGCGGCACCAGGCCGCCGATTCGTGGCGGGAGTCGATGGCGCCCTACCTGGAGCGCCGCACCGGCCCGCGGAAAGTGGCCATCGCCCCCACCGACGCCCCGGCCACACTCTGGAATCCTCTCCTCCCCGGCATCCCCATGCCGCCGTCGCGTGACCGCTTCGTCAGGTCAGCCGGCGACGGCACGCCGTTGCCGTCAGCAGACGATGCCATCGCCTTCGCCCCCGTGACGCAATTGTCCCGATGGATCGAGTCGCGACAGCTCACATCCGAGCGGCTCACGAACATTTACCTGAGCAGGATCGAGCGGCTCGACAGCAGGATCCGGGCGGTCATCACCGTGACCAGAGAGCACGCCCTGGCGCGCGCGAAACAGGCTGACGCCGAGATCGCCGCCGGGAAATACCTAGGACCTCTCCATGGCGTCCCGTATGGAGTGAAGGACCTGCTGGACACGAAAGACATCCCCACGACCTACGGCGCGGAGCCATTCCGCAACCGCATCCCGACGGCGGATTCTGCTGTCGTGCGCAGGCTGAATGACGCTGGTGCAGTGCTGATCGCGAAGCTCTCCCTCGGCGCGCTGGCGCTCAACGATATCTGGTTCGGCGGCCAGACCATGAACCCGTGGCTCATCGAGGAGGGAGCCTCCGGATCGAGTGCTGGCCCAGGCGCGGCCACGGCGGCGGCGCTGGTCGGCTTTTCGGTCGGCAGCGAGACCGGAGGAAGCATCGTCAGCCCGGCAATGCGCTGTGGTGTTACCGGTCTGCGTCCAACCTTCGGCCGCGTGGCCCGCACCGGTGCCATGACGCTCTGCTGGTCTCTCGACAAGCTCGGGCCGATGACGCGGAGCGTGGAGGACGCCATGCTGGTCCTCCAGGCTATTACCGGTCCCGACGCCGGCGATCCTTCGAGCCTGCCCAGCCATTTCGATTTCGACGCCTCGGCGCCCATCGCCGGTCTCAAGGTCGGCTACCTCGCGCAATGGATGAAAGAGAGCCCAGCCACGGACGTGGACCGCGCGGCCATGGAAACGATGAAGAAGCTGAAGCTGGAGCTCCGAGAGGTGACGCTGCCTGATTGGCCGTACGACTCCTTGATGACTGTGCTGTTCGCGGAGGGGGCGGCGTCCTTTGAGGAGTTGACGCTCACCGGTCAACTCGGCTCACTCAAGGCTCAGGTGAAGGACGCCTGGCCGAACCTGTTCCGCCAGACGCGTTTCCTCTCCGCGGTCGACTTCGTCCAGGCCGACCGGTTGCGGCGCAAGGTAGCGCTGGAAATGGCGCGTCTCTTCAAGGAAGTGGACATCCTCGTCGTACCGTCGTTACGCGACGAGCAGCTGACCATTACAAACTTCACCGGCCATCCGTCGCTCACACTGCGCGCCGGCTTCATCGAGGTTTCGGAGGCGCGCAGCGACTGGGCTCCCGACCCGGCCCATCCCCTCCCGAAGTTCAACCCGCCGCGCCGCGTGCCCCACGGAATCACGCTCCTCGGCCGTCTCTTCGAGGACGGCCTCATCGGCCAGGTGGGAGTCGCCCTGGAACGGGCATTTGGCGTCGTCCAGGAGCATCCGGCCGGGTTCTAGGCGGCACGGCCGGCAGCGTTCGTAGCGCCCAAGGCTCAGCCATTGGCTCAGGCAGCAGCTTCGATTGCTTTCCATGATGATCACGATCTTCAAGAATCGGAAACTGCGGCGAAGGGTCATTGCCATCGCCATTGCGCTGCTGGGCTTTGGAAGCGCACTCGTGATTTTTCTGACTGCCCCGCCCGAGGAGCCGCCCGAGTGGGATCCGATGCAATCGAAGATGTATCTCCGGCAATTGGAGATCATCGGCGGTAAGAGCGCGGTGTTCGGGGCCGAACTGCAGCAGTGGTTCTCCAGCCTCTGGCACGGTGAGCAACTCGGGTTCACGGTGGCCTTCCTCACGCTGCTCGTACTCTGCGTCTATCTGTTCGCGTCCGCGCCACGACCACGCCAAGCCGGCACTGTCCCTGGCGTCAGGAGGGAGAAGGCTCCGTGAAGACTCGAAGCGTCGAGCAGTCTGCGCTCCTCGGCCTCCCGAGGTAGAATCCGAC
>DATLWH010000427.1:0-2453 GCA_035576505.1 Thermoanaerobaculia bacterium
GTCATCTGGTGCGCGCGGACAGTCATTGAGTGTGCGCGGGAAATCATCGAGTGTGCACGGAAAGTCATCGAGCGTGCGCTGTGAGTCGGACGGTTCCCGTGATGAGTCGGGTGGCTGCCGCAGAGAGCGCAGGTGGGGACGGAACACTCTCTGATGTTGAGAGGGCCCGGAGCGGGAAGCTTCCGATCGAAACGTCAGGTCAGACCATTCCGGAACACGCCTTGGCCTTACGATCGCGCGAGAACCGGTCGGACTGGAGAGTCCGACCTACGTTGGATCACGACCATCGTGTCAGGTCGAACGCGGGCAGTAGCGGGTTCAGGAACTGCACCCCTTCCAGGCGACGCCCATTTGTGAAGTCTTCAGTGAAGATCGTTGGCACTTGGTTGAGGCGCGCCGTGGCCCAGATCTGTGCGTCGAAGTAGCTCAGTTGGTGTTCCTGAACGCCGCGGCCGGCCTCCAGAACAATCTGGCGGGTTTGATCGAAGACGGGAAGAGCATCTGCGAGAAGTGTGACCTGTCGAAGCGAGTCCCGTACTGTGAGGATCGGCCGCCGGCCGCGGGTCGTCGCGCTCAGAAACTCGCCGAGGATTTGTGCGCTGAGGCGTCCAAGTCCGCTGGCAATGAGAGTCTCGATGGCGCGCAACGCTCTTTCGTACTTTACGGTTTCCGATGGCTGGTGCGCGTAGACGAGAATGTTCGTGTCGATCAGGACTTCGTCCATCGACCGATCCGATCTTCGTAGAGGGTCTCCCTTGTCCACGTACGTCCCCGGGGAGCTCTACGAAGTGAAACACCGAGCGAATGCATGAACGCGAGAGCCTGCCGGGCGGCCGCCTCATCGACGTCCCGTCGGCGGACAACCGCCACGGTCTCGACGTTGTCCAGAGCCTCACGAATGATCTCGGCTTCCGTTACGCCACGTTGTCTGGCCCGTCGCTTCAGCATGCGCTCATGACGCGGTTCGATATAGACCTGTTTCCGAATCATTGATGACCGCAACCTCGCATACATCACAGTATACATCGTTTGTACATTCAGCCCGGATCGCTAAAGCAACGTACACGCCTCCTCGAACGCCAGCCGCGGATGGCGTGGCGGCACCTTGGCGGGATCGCCGTAGCCGAGGTTGATGAGGAAGTTCGACTTGACGTGGCCCTCGGGGAAGAACTCCTGGTCGCAGCCTTCGCATTCGCGGCCGGCGTCGAAGAACTCATGGTCGAGCGCGGCGTTGTCGAAGCCGGACATGGGGCCGCAGTCGAGGCCGAGGGCGCGGGCGGCGATGATGAGGTAGGCGCCCTGGAGGGACGAGTTGCGGCGCGCCGTCATCTCGATGAGCTGTGGGTTCGACGCGAACATTTCGCGCATGGAGGGGCTGTGCGGAAAGAGTCGCGGCAGCTTCTCGTAGAACTTCAGGTCGTAGGCGACGATGACGTTCACCGGCGCCGCCATCGTCTTCTCGACGTTGCCGGGAGCGAGCATCGGACGAAGGCGCTCCTTCCCCTCTCTGGTGCGAATGAAGACGAAGCGCGCCGGGCTGGCGTTCGCGCTCGTCGGCCCCCATTTCATCGTGTCGTAGACCTGACGCAGCAGTTCATCGCTGACCGGCTTGTCGAGCCAGGCGGAGTAGGTGCGGGCGTTGCGGAAGATGAGATCGAGAGAGGCGTCGGCGGCGGTGGGCATGTTTGCGTGCTTGCACATCGCGCACCGGAGGTGGGGCCGGAGCGCTGCCGTCTCGGCGGCTGGCTCGGCGGCGTCTCGCCGCCGAGTCTGCAAGACTCGAAACATCCACTCATGACTCGGCGGCGGGACGCCGCCGAGCCAGCCGGCGAGGACGCCAGCGCTCCGTCGTTACTCCGCTGCGGCGATCTGGTACTGCTCGATCTTTCCGTCCGGCATGATGAAGGTCGTCAGGCGCAGCGTCTTGTTCGGGAACTTGATGCGGTAGCGGCGGAGGGTCATGCCGCCGCGGAGGGACTGGGCGGCCTGGGCGAACTCCTGGGGCGTGCCGAGTGGGGCCAGGCTGGAGGCGAAGTCCTTGATGGCTTGATCGTCGAAGTAGGCGTTGGCGTTGGAGGTGAATTGGGCGCGGTCGATGCGGCCCTTTTGCAGCTCGTCGAAGATCTTGCGCATCTGTTCGGTGGTCTTGGGTGTGGCGGGGTCGGTCGAGGCGAAAATCGTCTTGGAGATGCCGCCGGCGATCTGTTCCGAGGCGCCGGTGGCGTCGAGATTCGTCAGGACGACGATGGCCACGCGGTCGTCGGGATAGACCTCGTTGCGCGCGGTGAAGCCCGATACCTCGCCTCCGTGCGAGAGGATGCGGCGGCCGTCGGCCATCCCGACGCCGACGCCGAGGGCGTAGTGAGAGCCGACGCCGCTATTCAGCTCCACTTCCGTCTCCAGCGCGCGATACGACGCCGGCTGCAGGACGGTCTGATCGATCATGGAGATGC
>DATLWH010000428.1:0-24486 GCA_035576505.1 Thermoanaerobaculia bacterium
CTATCAGCGCGACTACGGCGACACGCTGATGTTCATGATCATCACCGACCGCATCCCCATCCTCTTCGGCATCGCCTTCCTCTACTTCGGGATCCATCCGATCGGCTGGCTCAGCACCGCCTTCTTCTTCGGCGCTCTGTCGGTCCCACTGCTGGCCACCCTGCGCGAACGCCAGGGTCTGGCCATCGCTCTCGACTACTGCCTCCGCGTCTATCTGCGCGACCCGTCCGATGAGATCCACGGGGGCCGGGCGTACGTCAGGACGTAGGGATCACACGATCCAGAACTGTACGCCCTGCTCTTCCAGGTACGCACGCGCTTCCGGTCCCTGCAGATACGCCAGCGTCGACAGGGTTCCTGCCTCGATACACGTGCGGGCGATGACCGTTACCGATCTGGGCGCGTCGATGACCGGCCAGCCTGTCTTCGGATTCAGAATGTGGCCGAGGCGTTTGCCGCGCCATCGCACATAACGCCGCGCGTCGCCGCTGGTGGCGACACCACCTGTGGCAATATCGAAGCGGTAAAGAGCTGATTCCCCGGAGCGGGCGGGATCATCGATCCCAACGCCCCAGGTCCGATCGCCGCGCCGTCTGCGGGCGGCATAGAGGTCGCCCCCGAAGTTCACGAGATAGGAGCATCGCGTGCTCGCGCCGATCAGCGCCGCGGCGCGGTCGACGGCGTACTCCTTCCCGATTCCGCCGAAGTCGATCTCCATTCCCGCGGGGAGCCGCAGCGTCGGTTTTTCCCACGACACGCGCCACCAGCCAAGATGACGGAGGCACCCCCGCACCGCGTTGTCCGACGGGACGGCACTCCCTCCGTCGAAGGTCCAGACGCGGCGCAGCACCCCCGAGGTGATGTCGAACATGCCGTCGGAGTTTTCATAACATGTCTGGGCGAAGTCGATGAGCAGGGCTGTCTCCTCATCAACATCGATCGGGCGCCCCTCGGAGTGATTGATCCGATCGACGAGATTGCCACGCCGGTAACGGCTGAATTTCTGCTCGATGCGGCGCGCCTCCGCTTCCGCGATCTCGAGCAGTCCCTCCGCCTCGTCGCGGTCGTCCGTATCGACCAGCACAATGCACGGGCTGGCCATCGCTTCGAACATCCCGACGAAGTGGTCCTCAACCCGGTTGAGGACCACTTCGCTACCCCTGATCTCATTGGCGGCGCGGATGGCCATGGTCGCCAGCCTCTCAGTAACCGAAGGAATAACCGATGACGACCGCAACGATGTTGACCGGAGGGGCGAGATCGAAGTTTCGCTGGATCCCGATCGCGTTCGGTGGCGAGCTGTCGCCGAACTGCCTCATATACTGGGCACGAAGCGTCCAATCGCCCTGGATATCCTCAAAACGGGTTCCATAGGTGGCACCGAGTGTGATCGTCTGGAGCCGGCCCAACCGGTAATCGCTCGTCGCAAAGTCGGGTAGAGGCGCTCCTTGCTCAAGCCCGACCGTAAAGAAACTGGCCGCCGTCTGCCGGTAGTAACGGACGAGCGGTTCCAGATAGGTGTCGGTGTCGAGGTCACGCCTGTATTTGATATCGATCGTATGGGAACGGACGCTCCACGTGTCCCAGTAATACCGATACGACGTATAGAGGACGTCGTCGTTCAAATGATAGACGGAGCTGAGCAGAACGGAGGACCTGTTACGCGTGGAGGGACGCTTGTCCGTCAGTTGCCCCACCGGCGCCCCGGTCACGGGGTTCATCAGGCTGATGACCTTGTATGGCTCGGTCAGGTAGCCGCTCTCGAACGTCTGTGATCCATTGACGGACATCATCCATCGTCGCGTGAGAATGCGCGAACCGCCCAAGAGCACGTTCTTGACTTCTTTGGAATTGCTCCCCGAGTGCACAACAATGCCGTCCGATAATCCGATGGGCGTACCGCCGACCGGAAATACCGAGTCGTGATTGATCCCCCCTCCGATGGTGATGGTGACCAGCCGGTTCATCAGATCCGTCGAGAGTTTTGCGTTCACGCCGAGCGACTGATAGTCCTTTTCTCTGGAGAAGTGGCCACCCACCGTCGAGGTAAAGATCCGTGAGAAAGGCTTCTGCCACTCCCCGTCGAAGGCGACACGGTGATCCTGGAACGGCGCCATGGGAATCGCGCCCGCCGCAGAGGTGATGACGCGCCCTGACGCGCTCGTGCGGGTCTGGACCACTCCGGACGGAAGCGCGCCGGTGGGCGACGCTCCCGTAATGACGTCGACCGCGAGCTGCGCGGAGACCGACTGCCCGTCCGCCCAGAGATGGGTGAAGCGGACAACCGGTTCAATGACCTGTGTGCGGCCTTGCTCTCCGTAAAGGAGCGAGGTGACGTCGACCCGGTCGGTCGGGTCGCCCGCTTTCGCCGTAGCAGGTACGAGCAGCAGCCCGAGCGCCGCGGTGTGCAACATCTCCCGGAGCGGGGATGACCGCTTCCCGGACTCTAATTGCACCCGCATCCGCCGCCTCCCGCGTCCATGCCGCCCGTCGACGCTTCTTTGCTGAAGTAGATATGCTCGTCTACCGCCAGAAGCATCGGTGAGGGAATGAAACTCATCTTCTTTTCAGCGAGGAGATCGCGGTCCCACGGGTGCACTGTCGCGCATCCGGCGCTGAGCAGCAGCGCGAGCGCGATCATCAAACGACAGACCTGTACCATTCTTCTGATCATTGGGATAACGCCTCCTTGATCTGATCTTCGATGATTTGTGCCTTCGCCGGCTCGAATCCGGCGTGGGAATAGATGATCCTGCCCGTGCGGCTCACGATGAAGCTCGATGGCATGGCCGCGACGTGGAAGGCCTCGGCGGTCTTCCCCGACGGATCGAGTGCGACGGCGAACGTCGCCGGAAATCGCTGGAGAAATTCGTCCACGGAGTCGCGCTTCTTGTCCAGGTTGACCGCGACAACCACAAGCCCTTGCGCGGCATACCGGTCAGACATGCTGCTCATCCAGGGGAACGATTGCCGGCAGGGCACGCACCACGACGCCCAGAAATCAACGTAGACGACTTTGCCGCGGAAATCGTGAAGCGACAGCATGCCCGAGCTCGTAGAGCTCGTGGGAAGCGTGAAGTCGGGGGCGGTAGCCCGGTTGTCGCGCGTCGCTTCCGCGAAATCGGGCCATGACGGGAGAATGAGAACGAGGACTAGCAGACTGATGAAGAACCGCAGCCGCATTTCAAATGCCATCATCATCGGGCCCCGAGTCTAGTCAACGAGAATGAACGAGCGATGAACCGTGAGAGCAATACTGCTCATAGTCGTAGCGAGCCGTGACGGAAAGGAAAACGTTCCCGTGAAACGAGGGGATGAGTAAGCCCACAAACAGTGAATGCATCGTCACTGTTCAGCCTCCCGCTCCTCTTCGGTTCACCGCGCTCTCTGCTACTGTGGCCTCAATGTGGAGCCGACGGACGGAACGTCTCGGGTTTCTCGCGCCGCTTGCGGCGTTTGCGCTCCTCGCGTCCGCGGCGTGTCACCGCGAGGCGAACCGATCCGACTCCTTTGTGCAGTCGCTCCGTTGCGGAATGACGCGCGCCGAGGTGACGCGGCTGGCGCGGGAGCACGGGTATAACAACTCCGATCCGTCGTGGTTGACGCGTTCTGCCGGCGAGCAGTCCAGAAAGTCGAAGGAGCTGAGCTTCCTCGATCTGACCTTCCGTCGCGAGCGGCTCGTCGCCTTCAGGGAAGGAAGATATGCGCCCGGCACGAAGCGCGTCGAGTATCGCAACGTCGATTTGTGCCGCGCGGACGTGCCATAAGACTCGTGAAAAACACTTGCAAGCCACGATCTCCTCGTGCGACGTCCGTCACGTTCTGAGCCCGAGGAATCGGCTACATTGACGACATGACGAATCGCCCGTCCAGCGAGCGTCTGTTCCGGGCGTTCGACGGAACGGAGCTGTTCTACCGCCGCTGGGCCGCCTCCAGCGGCCGCTCGGATGGCGCCATCGTCCTGTTCCACCGCGGACACGAGCATTCGGGACGGATGGCGCATCTGGTCGATGAGCTCGACCTCCCCGGCTTCGACTTCTACGCCTGGGATGCGCGCGGGCACGGACGCTCGCCGGGCGTGCGCGGATTCAGCCCGGGCTTCGGCACCTCCGTGCGCGACGTCGATGACTTCGCAGCCGAGGTCAGCCGCGTCTCGGGACATCCGATGCAGAACATCGCCGTAATTGCGCAAAGCGTCGGGGCGGTGCTCGTGGCGGCGTGGCTCCACGACTACGCGCCGAGGGTGCGCTGCGCCGTTCTGGCCTCGCCTGCATTCAAAGTGAAGCTCTACGTTCCGCTGGCGCGCCCCGGCCTCGCGCTCATGCAGAAAGTCCGCGGCAACTTCTTCGTGAAGAGCTACGTCAAGTCGAAATTCCTCACGCACGACCCGGCGCGCATCGACTCGTTCGACACCGACGAGCTCATCACGCGCGAGATATCCGTGAACATCCTTCTCGATCTCTACAAGGTCTCGGAACGGGTTGTCCAGGACGCGCAGGCCATCACCGTACCGCTGCAACTGCTCATCTCGGGCGCCGACGTCGTCGTGCACCAGCAACCGCAGCACGAGTTCTACAATCGGCTCGGCAGCACGGTGAAAGAGCGGCACGTACTGCCGGGCTTCTACCACGACACGCTCGGTGAGCGTGACCGTGCGCCGGCTGTGAAACGGATCCACGACTTCGTGCTGGCGCGCTTCGCGGAAGGGCCGGTCGTCGTCGATCTCACCGGATCTCACCGCGCCGGCGCCACACGGCAGGAAGCCGACCGGCTGGCAACGCCGCTCTCGCCGCTCTCACCACGCGGCCTCTACTGGTCTGCCACGCGCGCGGCGATGCGGCTCGGGGGCGCGTTTTCCAACGGGCTCAAACTCGGGCACGAGACCGGATTCGACTCGGGGAGCACGCTCGACTACGTCTACCGGAACAAGGCCGACAGCAGCTCAGCGGCCGGCCGTCTCATCGACCGCGGCTATCTGCAATCGATCGGATGGCGCGGGATCCGCCAGCGCAAGGTACACGTTGAAGAGCTCATTCGCGAGGCGATGGAGACCCTGCGCGCGGCGGGTAGGCCGGTCCACGTCATGGATGTGGCAGCGGGACACGGGCGCTACGTTCTCGAAGCGCTCGACTCGGCCAAAGCGCGCCCTGACTCGATTCTCCTGCGCGATTACAGCGACCTGAACGTGCGGCAGGGGACGGCAATGATCGAGGCCAAAGGACTCGCATCGATCGCGCGGTTCGTCAAAGGTGATGCCTTCGACCGCGCCGGCCTCGCGGCGGTCACCCCTCGTCCGACGCTTGCCATCGTCTCCGGCCTGTACGAGCTGTTCGGCGACAACGACATGGTGGCGCGCTCGCTGGCGGGCATCGCCGACGCCGTTCCGGAAGGGGGAGTCCTCGTCTACACCGGCCAGCCATGGCATCCGCAACTGGAGCTGATCGCGCGCGCACTTACCAGTCACCGCGGCGGCGAAGCGTGGGTGATGCGGCGGCGTTCGCAGGGAGAGATGGATCAACTGGTCGAGCGTGCCGGATTCCGCAAAGTGGCGCAACGCATCGACGAGTGGGGCATCTTCACGGTATCGCTCGCCGTTCGAGAGGCCGCGTGAGGGAGCCGCGTCTCTGGCGGCGTGTGCTGGCCTGGCTGGCGCTGCTGGGACCGTTTTTCTTTGCCAGCTACGGATTTGCGAACTGGTTGGCCAGCCGGCGAACGAACGTCGGCGCGGTCGCCTTCGCATGGGAGCGCACCATCCCGTTCGTTCCCTGGACGATCATCCCGTATTGGTCGATCGACCTGCTCTACGCCGTCTCGCTTTTCGTCTGCACGGGCAAGCGGGAGCTCGACCGCCATGCCCAACGGCTGCTGTTCGTGCAGATCGCGTCGATCGCGTTCTTCATCGCCTTCCCGCTCCGGTTCTCCTTCGATCATCCACAGACAAACGGGCTTTTCGGCGCTCTTTTTACAGCCCTCGGCAGTTTCGACAAACCCTTCAACCAGGCGCCATCGCTGCACATCGGACTGCTCGTCGTGATCTGGGCTCGTCTCGCGCATCACATGGCGCGGCGCTGGCGCTGGCTGCTTCATGCATGGATGGCTCTGATCGGAGCGTCGACGCTCACGACCTTTCAGCATCACTTCCTCGATCTGCCGACGGGACTGGCGGCCGGCTTCGCCGCCTTGTGGGCGCTCCCCGATCAGGATGAGTCGCCACTGGGCCTGATCTCATTCCCTTCGGACGGCAGCCGGCGACGTCTGGCGCTGCTCTACGCCACGGGCGCCGCCGCCTGCGCCGCGGCAGCATCGTTGGGCGGCGCATGGTTGTGGATGTCCTGGCCCGCCCTCGCCTTCGGCCTTGTGGCCTTGATCTATGTCGCCATCGGCCCGCGCGGTTTTCAGAAAGCGGCGAACGGGCGTCTCAGCGCCGGAGCGCGTGGACTGCTCGCCCCCTATCTCGCGCTGGCGTGGCTGAATTCGCGGCTATGGACGCGCCGCCATGCGAAGGCCGCGGAAGTGATCGATGGCGTATCGATCGGACGCATTCCGACCGCCGGCGAGCTCGCTCGTTCCAACTTCGCAGCGATTGTCGACCTGTCGGCGGAGCTCTCGTGCGGTGATCCCGGCGGACGCCTGTACCGGTCGGTCGCCGTCCTCGACCTGACGATCCCGAGCGCCGGCGATCTCCGCGACGCGGCCTGTGCGATCGAAACGGCACGCCGGAGCGGGCCGGTCCTGGTCTGCTGCGCGCTGGGATACTCGCGAAGCGCCGCCGCCGTCGTGGCATGGCTGCTGACGACGCGCCGGGCGCGCTCGCTCGATGAGGCGATGGCGCTCGTGCGGAAGGCTCGGCCTTCGATCGTGTTGAAGGCCGGGCACCGCACGATGCTGGAAGTGTTTGCATGACCGCGGACGAACGCGCCCAGATCGTGGTCACCGCGCGGCTGCTGCGTGCCACAGCCAGCATTCAATGGCTCCCCGTGGGCATCACGATCATCGCCGCCGCGGCAGCCGCCCGCGGCCAGGGGGTGAGCGCGGCCATCGCCGCAATCGTTCTTGGTCTTGTCGCGATCTACTTTGGAGTACGCGTCTCATTCGACGCCAGGCTGTTCGATGACATCGCCACCGGGCGGCTCACGACCTTGCAGTTGGACACCGCGCTCGGCACACTCCGCAAAGGCAAGGGCGGCCGCGGCTGGGCCGACCGTTGCCGCGGCGCACGGCGGCTCGTCGCTTTCTGTGCCATTGCAACGATGGCGCAGATCATCGCCGTCGTACCGATCGGGTGGTTGTGAATCCTTTCAAGACTTCAGGAGGTTGAGGTACCTGCGGATCCGGTCGGCGTTCTTTCCGGCATCGCCGCGGCCCACGCGTGAGGTGGAGCGGACGTCGATGCGGCTGTGCTCACCCGCGGGTCGGATGCGCACCACGATGTCGTCGTGGAAACCGAACCATGCCGTCGTGGCGGTCGCTTCGAGAATGCCGTCGGCGGGACGCGTCGAGACGACCTCCCAACCCATCATCTTCGCCGCTTCGACAGCCTTGGCGAAGGCGGCGTCGCCGCGAAGCGGCAGATCGAGCGTGACGAGGTCGGGATAGCCGGCACGCTGCATGGCCGCGGTAGCGTCGTCGATGCGGTCGGGCGCTCTGTTTGCGGCGCCCGCGCGCAGGGGAAGGATCGCGGAGAAACGCGGCGGGTCAGTCAGATCGGTGCTGATGTCATGGATGCGCGGCTTGCCACGCGCGCCAGCGACCTGCGTGAGCGGAAGCAGCACGATCAGCGCGCTCACGATCGTGGCCACGGCTGCCGCCGGATTCGGGCTCGTCCGCCGCCAGGCCATCCCCGAGATCAGCAACGCCAGCAATCCAGCCAGGAATGCGAAGGCAAAGAGGACAAGGCCGATCTTGAAGTTCCACCATCCCCAGCGCGTACCGGGACCGGAGAGGAGAAGGGCCACGGCGGCGAGGGCGACGAGGACTGCGCCGGCGACGGTCATCGGCGAAGTGTATGAGAATTCATCGCCGCGGATGCCGCTGTTCGCCGACGAGGGTGATGGAGAAAAGGCCATCCGCAGATGACGCAGATGAACGCGAAGGTCTCATCTGCGCACATCTGCGGATATGGTCCCCCGATCAGTGCCGGTGCGCCATCATCGCCTTCTCACTCTCGGCGATCTGATCCGTCATCGTATAGCCGGCCGGCAGGACGAAGGTTGACGCCGGAATCGGGCTCTGGCTGAGAGCCGTCACCTCATTGTCGATCTCGCCGTTGTATCCCGACATCCGCGTCTTCAGAGCGACGCCGTTGAGCTTCGCTGCCGCCTCGGTCAGGTTCTTCATGATCTTCGCCATCTTGGGATGCGAAGCCATACCCGCGTAGCCGGCTTGCGTCAACTTGAGCATCGTCGCCGCATCGATCGGCGAGCGAAGGCTCGTATCCATGCTGTACTCCCACACCAGACTGCCGCTGGTGATCTTCGTCTTCTTGCAGGAGCGCCCCATCACCGTCT
The DNA here is from genome assembly GCA_035576505.1 of Thermoanaerobaculia bacterium. Taxonomy (GTDB): domain Bacteria; phylum Acidobacteriota; class Thermoanaerobaculia; order Gp7-AA8; family Gp7-AA8; genus JADGNZ01. Next base: position 8,508 of record DATLWH010000428.1, read on the forward strand.
CGGTTCCGCTGCTCTCCACTTTGAAGATCGACGGATCGCCGTAGAGATCATTCATCCGGGCATTCATCTCATCCATCCCCTTACTCTTCGGAGTGTGCTCCGCGATGAAGGCCGTAAAGGCGGGAAGGTCGGCCAGCTTCGTGTACTTGATGGTCTTCGCCTTGTGATTGATCGTGTACGTGATCCCTTTTTGAAAATCGGTCAATACGTCGAAGCCGAGGCCCGGACTGTTCGTGCGGGTGGCGGTGCTGGTGATGTACGTGGTCGACACCGCGGTTGCCGTCCCCGAAGTCTTCGACGTGATGGTCATATCGCCGGCCCGGAGAGCGCTCCCAGAAGCCAGCATCACGATCGCCATAGCTATGTTCAGTTTCACGAGGATCTCCTTGATTGAGTGTTTACTGGCCGGAACACGCGCCCCTCACTTGCTGACGCGGCCGCTGAGATTCACGAGGGTGTATTCGTCGGTCTTGCCGCGCAGGATCATCACGCGCTGATATGTAGGATCGCCGTTGGTGCCGACCTCGAAGAGGGCCATGCGGTCACCGTCGTCGGTCGTATGGTTCGACGCGGCCGCCGCGGCCGGCTCGGAGCCGCTGGGCATCTGCTTCTGATACCACGCATACACGACGTCGAACGGGTCTTTCGTGCTCATCTCCCCATTCCGCATCCGCGGCGTGTCGAGCTTTTCTTTCCCGACCAGAACGCGCATGGCCTCGGTATCGGTCCAGCCGCTCTCCACAACGTTTGGATAGAGCGGAATCCCCATCGGAGAGAGATCGTCATGCGCCTCGCCGATGCCGGTCGTCGAGGTGGACGGTGCGGCCGCGACAGCCTTCGGCGCGGGCGGCGCCGTCGTGCCTGTGACCGACTGCGTTGTCGTTGTCGCAGGTTGCGGGGTTTCCTTGCAGCCGTTCAAAACAACGAAAGAAAACACCACGGCAACAGCGAGAGCTGGGCGAACGAGCAATTTCATCGATGAACCTTTCGAGAGTCAGTTGATGGAAGCGGCCGCACGTCTTGCGGACACGGCGGTCGATGGGGTCCGGCGAGTTGATTCGCCTCAGCCGGGCTACCGGCGACGGGGGTTGATTGTGCGACTGGGATCGCGCTGTTAGGGAACGATGCTGCTCTCGCGCGGCGCGGAAGGTGTCCATGGTAGCACGGGGAGACGAAGCGCACCCCTCAGTCCGCAACCGGCGGCAGCGACATCCCCCGAGCAAACCGCCACACCGCATCCGGGCCACGGCGCAGGATGAGGAAGACGCGCTGACGCTGCCGTCGCCTCTCCCCGCCGTCGCGGGGCCAGACCGTCTGGACATCCCATCCACGCTCGAACGCCAGGTCGCCCGAGACGATGCGCTCTTCGCGTTCGAAGTCGAGGTCGATCTCATACGCGGCAAGCGCCGCCTCGAGGCGCGGGCGGAGCGCGCCGGTCATTTGAGGAGGCGCGCCCGGCGCGAAGAGAACGTAGTCCTCGGTCACGAGCTCGAGGATCGCATCGACATCGTGGCGCCGGAAGGCGTCACGCCACGCCGAATAGAGGGTATCGATATCGGAGTCGTTTCCGTTCATTCGCTCACCGTAAAGTCAGGCTCGATGTCATGCTCGCGCGAGCATCGTCTTGAACCCCGCGAGCTGAGTGTCGACCTTGTGTACGTTGTCGTAAACACGCTCACGCTGACTTTTCCACAAAGTACTCGGACTTTTGCACCGCGCATGCTCACGTTCACACTCTGCGTGCTCTCTTTTCCACAGAGCACGCCGGCTTTTGCACAGTGCACCCTATCGCAGAGCACCGCAAACATGGGCTTTTCCGCAGAGCGCACTGGATTTTCAACAGACCGCTTCGACTTTTGCACCACGCAACCCGACTTCAGAACGGCGTCCGCCGCGCTGGTAACGAATGTGTTCTGTTTTGAACACTGCGTGTCAATTTCTGACCCACGTGCGCTCACTTTCCAAGTTTGCTGGTCAAAATCCCACAACCCAGCTACACGTAAACTTCCGCCATGCACGCGGTCCGGCTCACGCAACTCACCACGCCGCTCGTCGACGCCGACATCCCGGAGCCGTCGGCGGGGAGTGGCCAACTGCTCGTCGACATCCGCGCCGCGGGCATATGCCACAGTGATGCGCACTACCGCGGCGGTGGCGGGTCCGTGACACTGCCGGTGACGTTGGGACATGAGATCGCCGGGATCGTTTCCGGCACCGGCCAGCGCGTGGCCCTGCACTACCTACACGACGACGGCCGGATGCTCGGCAAGGAAGTCGATGGCGGCTACGCCGAACGCATCGCCGTCCCCGCCGCGAACGCGGTGCCGATCCCGGATGGCGTCTCTTTCGAGGCTGCAGCGGTGATGATGTGCTCGACGGCCACCGCCTACCACGCCTTCCGTCTCGCCAACTTGCGCCCCGGCGAATCCGTAGTCATCCTCGGTTTCGGCGGTCTCGGCGCGTCGGCGGTGCAGCTTGCGAAAGTCCTGGGTGCCGGCCGCGTGTTCGCCGTCGATCGCGTTCCCGAGAAGCTCGCCATCGCCGAATCATTCGGTGCCATTCCGTCCGCCGCGGAAGACCTCCGCGATGTCGATATCGCCCTCGACTTCGCGGGCCATCCCCTCACGACCCTGCACGCCCTTCGCTCGCTGAATCGAGGCGGCCGGATCATGATCGTGGCCATCAATCTGCGGGAGCTTGCCATCGACCCGTATCGCGACGTGCTGGCCCGCGAACGTCACATCATCGGCGTCTCCGACCATACCCGCGAGGAGTTGGTCGAGCTGCTCGATCTCGCCCAACGCGGCGCGATCGACATGTCACGCGTGATCACGCGGCGAGTCGAGCTGCACGCGAGTGCCATCAACCAGGTACTCGACGATCTCGATACCGGGACGAGGCACTTGCGCACTGTCATCCAGCGCCAGTGAACACCGCCAACCGTTTACGGTGCCAACGCCCGCCGCGACTTCAACTCCGTCAACAACTGCTCGATCCGGCCGTCGCGCTCCAGAACCTCGAATCGGTCGTCGATCGATTCAGCCATGAGGGAGGCCGCCACCCCCACCGCCTCGGCGTGGGCAATCCCGCGGCGCATCCGTTCGACCGTCGACGCGTGCTGGTCTGACGCGATAGCCAGATGGGCCTCGGCCGCTTTGGAGACCGCACGCGAACGCCGGTGCTGCGCGATGAGCAAATCGCAGCGATGCCGCGCCTCGGCCAGTTTCGTATCGAGCTTGCGCAGTGCCGTCCTGAGCGTCTCCGCGTGCGCGCGCTGATCGCTTGTCTGCTCGTCGAGCGCCTCACCCATGCGGCGGAAGGTTTCCACACGGTCGAGCGCAGCGCGCGCAAGATCATCCTTTCCCTTGTCGACAGCCATCTCGGCCTTGCGCATCCATTCGGCGATCTTGGCGTCGTTGTCCTTCTGCTTCCTGGCCAGCAGGTGCTCATCGGCGATGGCCACCGCGACCTGAGTCTTGACCTGCATCATCTGGTTCTCCATATCGAGAATCACCTGTTTGAGCATCTTCTCCGGGTCTTCGGCCTTGTCGACGAGATCGTTGAGGTTTGCGCGGACCAGCGTTGAAACACGTTCCATGAGTGCCATGACCTACCTCCATTGAGTTGATGGTTGGCGATTCCCTACGCTTTCGGCTGCACCGGTTTGATCGGAACCTTCGCCGCATCGGTTGCGAGGGCCTTGGGCGATTTGTCGCCGATCGAGCGGATGTTCGAGAGCAGCTCTTTCAGATCCATCCCGCTGAGAGCTTCGAAGAGCGCCGGCACCTGTGCGGCCATCTTGGCCATATCGCCGGTGATCTTGTTCACGCCGGCGGCGTCTCCGTCGCCGGTCGAAACGATCGTGATCCTGTCCACCTGTGAGAGCGGCGCCGACATGGCCCGCACGACCTCGGGTAGTTGGGTGATCAGCTTGTCGACGACCGCGGCCTGGTTCCATTCCTGATAGGCCTCGGCTTTCACATTCATGGCCCTGGCCTCGGCGTCACCCTTCTTGAAGATGATTTCGGCTTCGGCCTCGCCCTGCGTGCGCGTCGACGAGGCGTGGCCTTCCGCCTCGGAGATGAGGCGTTGCCGTTCCGCGGCGGCAAGCATCTCGATGCGCTGCCTCTCGATCTCCGCCGGCTTCAGAACCGTGGCGATCAGCTCCTTCTCGCGGCGCACGATCTCGGCGTCCTGAACCTTCACCTGCTCGAGCTTCTCGATCTGTTGCACCTTCACCTGCTCGGCGATGACCTGTTGCTGCATCACGTTCGTCTGGATTTCGTAGGCCTTGTCCGCCTGTGCCTGCTGCCTCTTGACGGCTTCCGCGTACTGAGCTTTCTTCACTTCGAGCTCACGCTGGGCATCCGCCTGTTTCGCCAGCGAGGCCGTTTCGGCTTCGACCGTGGCCTGATCGGCCTGCGCCTTGGCGATGGCCGCCTCGCGTTGCGCCTGCGCGCGCCTGATGGCCGTATCGCGCTCGGCTTCGACCGTAGCGATTTCCGCGTCGCGTTTGATCCGGGCCACGTCAGGACGGCCCATGTTGGAGATGTAGTCGTTCTTGTCGCGCACTTCCTTGATCGTGAACGACACGACCTCCAGGCCCATCTTGGTCATGTCTTCGGCGCAGGTCGAGCGCATGCGGTCGGCGACCATTTCAGGCTCCTTCACGATCTCCTCGACCGTGAGCTGGCCGATGATGCCGCGGAGGTGACCTTCCATCACCAGGCGGATCAGCCCCTCGCGCTCCTGCGGTTCTTTTGTCAGAAACTGTTCGGCCGCCGTCTGGATCGAGGCCGGGTCGCTCTTGACCTTGATCTGGGCAACCGCTTCGACGGTCACGGCCACGCCCTGCTTGGTATACATGTCCTGCTGCGGCGCGACGTCGAATGACATCAGCTCGAGCGAGAGCACGTGCGCGTGTTCGAGCATCGGCAGAACGACCGTGCCATGGCCTTTGACCACGCGCGTGCCGCGGAAGCCGAAGACGATCAGGGCCTGATTCGGTCCAACCTTGCGGAACCAACTGGCGATGATCGACATCGCGATCAGAAATGCCGCGGCCGAGGCAACGGCGATGATGACTGGAGCTGTGAACATGGTTTCTCCTAAGCCTGGCCGCGCAGATCTTCAAAGCGCTGCACGTAGGCGATCCCTTTCTCGTAATGCATCACGACCACTTCGGCGCCGCGCTCGATGGCGCGGCCGTCCTGGCTGCGCGCGCCGCAACTCCGGCGCGTTCCCTGCTGCGTATAGATGACTTCGCCCGTCCCCGTTTCGCGGATGGTGCTGCTGACGTGGCCAAGCATGCCCACCATCTCGAAGTCTTCCTCGCGGAGCGGATGCTCGTTCGCGATCAGAACGCGGCCCATGAACAGGTACATCAGGCCGCCGCCGGCGAATCCCAGCGCCGTGGCCACCATGAACGCTACGCCGGCGGCCGCGCTGCGGGAGTGCGTCATCACATATCCCGCTCCCCCAAACCACGTCACGAACATCAGGAGGACCGTGAGGTTCATCGGAGACGTTCCATCGGCGCGGCCCGGGTGGTGTACGTGAAGATGCAGCCCGGAAGGCAAATGGAACGGCAGATGAAAATGCGAGCCGAAGACGAACGACGCTACCGTGAGCAGCAATCCGGTGAGGAAGCAGGTCAGATAGAACGACTCCCAGTTCATGAACGAACCCTCCTGCGGACGAGCGTCTCGTTCGCCAGCTCGGGACGCAGCACCTGAAGAAGGCGTTGCGCCAGATCGGGGGCATCGAGAATGGCGCCCATCAGGGCCAGGCAGCGGCGGGTATCGGCGTGCATGGCCAGCTTGATGAGCGCATCGTGCGTTTCGGGATCGTCGTGAAAGCGCTCGGCGCCGCTGATCAGCCAGAGATCGAGCTTGTCCTCCAGCGCGCGCACGTCCGAGGTCAGCTCGTCGTGATATCCCTCCGGGTCGTCCACCAGATAGCCCGGATGGACGTTGAAGAAACGGGCCAGCGCCATGCGCGTGTTGTTCGTCAGATGGCGACGCTGGCCGCGCTCAATCTGCGAGAGGTACGCCTGACTGATGGTGGCCCCCAACTCCTCGGCGATGGCATCCGAGACTGCCTGCTGGGTCATCTCGCGATCGAGCCCTCGAAGAGTCCCCTCAATCGTGCGCAGGTAACGAAGTTTCTCGCCAACGGTCATAACGATCTGCAATATCAATATTGCGATCAGTTATGAGTTTGTCAAGGGGTCTGGGAGAACTTTTCTCCGATCGAGGCCCTCCGACGGCTGAAACCAGAGAGGGAGGCCGATTGGAAAGCGCAGCGCCTTTTCCTTGGCCTGATCAGCACCATCGGCGGATGCACCACCGACGGCGTAACCCTGTCATTCCGGGTCAGACGCCGGTCTTCGCTTCGCTCCCGCCACCCACGGTTGACAGGAGATCGCCGCGTAATTACATTGTACCTATGAAGGCTCGTATCATCCAGATCGGCAACTCCCGTGGAGTTCGAATTCCGAAGGCACTGCTCGAACAGACCCACTTGACCGACGACGTACAGATTGAAGCTCAGGCCGGTGAGATCGTCATTCGCTCGGCGCGCGCACCGCGAGCGGACTGGGAGGCCCATTTCAGCCGCATGGCCCAGCGCGCCGACGATCAACTGCTCGATCGAACAATGAGTACCTCCTTCGATGAAGCGGAGTGGGAGTGGTAGCGAGGCGTTTTGAGGTCTACCTCGTCAACCTTGATCCCACGGTTGGAAGCGAGATCAGAAAAACACGTCCCTGCGTCGTCGTTTCTCCCGACGAGATGAACCGCCACATCCGCACGGTCATCGTCGCGCCAATGACCACCAAGGGCCACGCCTATCCGACTCGCGTGGCGTGTACGTTCGGTGGCAGACAGGCCCAGGTCATACTCGATCAGCTCAGGACGATCGACAAGGTGCGGCTCCTCAAGCGTGCAGGCAAAATCTCGCCTTCCGCACAACTTCAGATCCTCGCCACGCTCGCCGAAATGTTTGCTCCGTAAAACGTTTCCAAAAAGACCGGAAGAGTAGTAGACGTGATCGGTTCGGGCGTTATCTCTCTTGCAGCACTCTCGAATCCCATCCCTTCCCGCCCGCGGATGCCAGCGCTCCGGAAACCGATTGCAGCGGACTCCTCCTCCGAGTACTGTTCCCGCAAATCGTCCGGATGGAGGCTGCCGTGAAAACTGTCCTGCTCACGATGTTCGTGTCGGTTGCGGTCCTCGCTGCCGAGAAGCCACCCGCCCCGAAGCCCGCGCCCGCCGCGGCCGACTACAACGAGGTCTTCAAGGGACTCAAGTTCCGCGAGATCGGACCCGCGGCCATGGGAGGACGCATCGACGACTTCGCCGTCGTCGAGAGCAATCCCGACATCATCTACGTCGGCACCGCCTCGGGCGGGGTGTTCAAGACCACGAACGGCGGCACGACCTGGGAGCCGGTGTTCGACGATCAGCCGAACTCCACGATCGGCGACGTCACCGTCGCTCCTTCCGATCCCTCCATCGTCTGGGTCGGCACCGGCGAGGCCAACAACCGCCAGAGCTCCTCGTGGGGAAACGGCGTCTACAAATCGACCGACAGCGGGAAGACGTGGAAGCACATGGGGCTCGACGCCTCGATGCACATCGGGCGCATCGTCATCTCCCCTGCCGACCCGAACACCGTCTACGTGGCCGCCGGCGGCAACCTGTGGGGCCCGTCGAAAGAGCGCGGCGTCTACAAGAGCACCGACGGCGGGAAGACGTGGAGCAACGTGCTCTTCGTGAATGAAGACACCGGCGCCTCCGACATCGCCATGGATCCTGATTCGCCCGGCACGATGATCGCGGCGATGTACCAGCGCCGGCGGACCGTCTTCGGATACAGCGGAAGCGGACCCGGCTCCGGCCTCTACAAAACTACCGACGGCGGCGCGACGTGGAAGAAGCTCGAGAAGGGGCTGCCGTGGGATCCGGACGCGAAGAAACCGGCTGCCGCAGCATCAACCACGGCAACGGCGACCGCGACACCGGAAAAAGAGCCTGAGGATCCCGAGGCGGTCAAGGAGATCGGGCGCATCGGCGTCAACTTCTACCGGCGCAACTCCAGCGTGGTCTACGCACTCATCGAGCATGCCCACGGAGGGATCTTCCGCAGCGACGACCAGGGTGAGACGTGGACGCGGGCATCAGAAACCAATCCGCGCGGCATCTACTACAGTCAGGTCATCATCGATCCGAACAACGACCAGCGCGTGTGGGTGCACGGCGCGCAGATGTACTACTCCGAGGATGGCGGGAAGACGTTCAAGACGAACCTCGTCCAGAAGATCCACGGCGACTATCACGCCATGTGGATCGATCCGCACGACTCCGATCACATGATCGCCGGCTCGGACGGCGGCATCTACACGAGCCGGGACCGCGGCAGGACGTGGGACTACCTCAACAACATCGCCATCGGCCAGTTCTACGAGATCGGCCTCGACATGCAGAAGCCGTATCACATCTGCGGCGGCCTGCAGGACAACAACGTCTGGTGCGGGCCTTCGGCAACGTTCGACACGCACGGCATCTCCAACGCCGACTGGTTCACCGTGGGCGGCGGCGACGGCTTCTACGCGCAGATCGATCCGAACGATCCGAACACGGTTTACGCCGAGTCGCAGGACGGCAACCTGCTGCGGCGCAACCTGAAGACGCACGAGTCGCGCTCCATCCGCCCGCCGGCGGCCGAAGGCGAGCGGCTCCGCTTCGAATGGAACTCCCCCATCGTCGTCTCCGCGTTCGACAGCAAAACGATCTACTACGGCGGCAACTATCTCTTCAAGTCGACCGATCGCGGCGACAGCTGGACGCGCCTCGGCGGCGACCTGACCAACAACGAGGACCGCGACAAGCTCCCCATCATGGGCCGCGTGCCCGACAAGATCACCATGTCCCGCCACGACGGCGTGCAGGCCTGGCCCGCCATCACCACCATCAGTGAATCGCCGTTGAACCGCGATCTCCTCTACGCCGGCACCGACGACGGCAATCTCCAGGTCACCCGCGACGGCGGCAAAACATGGAAGAACGTCACGCCGAAGAAAGGGGTCTACGTCACCCGCGTGGTCGCCTCGCGCTTCAAGGAAGGCACCGCCTACGCAACGCTGGACGGCCACCGCAGCAACGACTTCGCCGTCTACGTGTTCATGACCGGCGACTACGGCGAGACGTGGAAACCGATCCGCACGGGACTCTCCGAGGACGCCGCCGGCACGGTCCACGTCATCCGCGAGCATTACCGCAATCCGAAGCTGCTCTTCCTCGGCGCCGAACGCGGACTTTTCCTCTCCTACGATCAGGGAGGGCACTGGTCGCGGCTCAAACTGAATCTCCCCGCGGTGCCGGTCGATGACATCGCCATCCATCCGCGAGACAACGACCTGGTGCTGGCCACGCACGGCCGCTCGATCTGGATCCTCGACGACCTCGGGCCGATCGAGCAGATGACCGACGCCATTCCCGGCGAGGAGCTGCACGTCTTCGACACGCGGCCGGCAACCGAGTGGCGCGTCGCCAACCGCAGCGGCGTCACCGGCCACAAGGCATTCTTCGGCCCCAACCCTCCGAACGGCGCGCTCATCACCTACTCTTTGAAGTCCAAACCGGTTGAAAAAGAGAAGGTGAAAATCACCGTCGCGAACAAAGAGGGCAAGGTCATTCGCGATATCGACGGAACCGGCGAGATCGGCCTCAATCGCGTGACGTGGGATCTGCGATCGCGCTCGGCGACCGAAGCGCCGCGCGAGGAAGGGGCCGCGGAGCCCGCCTCAGAACAAGGCGGCGAAGCGGGGGGGGGCGGCGGCGGCGGATTCGGCGGATTCCAGGGCGCCTTGCGCGTCGAGCCGGGCGAGTACACGGTGAAGGTGGCGGTCGGAAAGACGGAGCAGTCGACGAAGGTGGTCGTCGAAGAAGATCCGCGTATCGAGATCTCCGCCGAGGATCGCACGGCGCGGCGGCAGGCGCTCGGTCAGCTCGCGCAGATGGCGCAGTCTGCGGCGGTCGCGCGGCGCTCGATCACCGGCCTGCACACGGCGCTCAAGGATTACAAGAAGACCAAGCTGCCCGAGAACGTCCAGAAGGCTATCGATGATCTTTCCCGGAAGGTGGAAGAGACGTGTCTCAAGCTGGGGACGCCCGTGCAATGCGGCCAGCCCGCTCCCGGTATGGGCTGGGCCGGACCGCCCGTGGTCTACACGCCGCCGTCGGTGACGCAGCGCATCACGCAGTTGATGGGAGGCATCGAGAACTACGCCGCCGCGCCAACAGCCTGGCAGCTCGACCAGATCAAGCTGCTGCAAGGGATGCTCAAGGAGACGGTGGCCTCGGAGCAGGCGCTCACGAAGACAGACCTGGAAGCGCTCAACAAGATGATGCGGGAGGCGAACGTGCCCTACATCGCCATCCCCGCCGGCGGCGGACGGCCAGGACGGCAACCTCAATAATGTTCACTCTCACGCTCGACGATTTCAAAGAGGCGCGCGCCCGCATCGCGCCGCACATCAAGCACACGCCTCTGCTCACCTCGCGGCAGTTGAGCGAGCGCACGGGGCTTGATGTGCGGCTGAAGGCCGAGGTCTTCCAGCGGGTCGGGTCGTACAAGATCCGGGGGCCGCTCAACAAGTTCGCGCTGATGCCGGAAGAGCAGAAGGCCCGCGGCGTGGTCTGTTCCTCGGCTGGGAACCACGCCCAGGGCGTGGCGCTGGCGGCGAAGATCCACGGCATCCGCGCCGTCGTCTGCATGGCCGAGAACGCCACGCCGGCCAAGATCGCCGCTACCCGCGGCTACGGCGCCGAGGTCGTGCTGCACGGAATGATCTGGGACGAAGCGAATGAGAAAGCGAAGGAGCTGGTACGGACCGAGGGGCTCACGTACGTTCACCCCTTCGACGACGAGCAGCTCATCGCCGGCCAGGGCACCCTCGGCCTGGAGATCGTGCAGGACTGGCCCGAGGTCGATGCCGTGATCGTTCCGATCGGCGGCGGCGGTCTGATCTCGGGCGTTTCGATGGCGGTCAAGAGCCACAACCCGAAGATCCGCGTCATCGGCGTCGAATCGTCCGACGGACCGGCCATGAAACAGAGCATCGAAGCCGGACATCTGGAGACGATCGACTGCAAAACGATCATCGACGGCCTGCGCGTCCGCCGCGTCGGCGAGCTCAACTTCTCGGTCGTGCAACGCTTCGTCGACGAGCTGGTAGCCCTCCCCGACCGCGAGATCTTCGACGCCATGATCTGGATCATGGAGCGCTGCAAGTTGGTGGTCGAAGGCGCCGCCGCCGCCCCGGTGGCCGCGCTGCTTCACGGCCTCGTACAACTGCCGCCGGGGTCGCGCGTAGCGGTGGTGCTGTCGGGCGGGAACGTGAACCTCGATCAGTTGCGGTCGCTCAATTGGAATTGAGCAGGCCGGTGTGGACGGCGATTACTTTTCGCTGACGATCACGCGATGAACGGGAAAGGCCCGACTCACGCGGAGGCGCGGAGAAGACAAAAGCCGATGACTCCTCCTCTGCGTCTCCGCGTGAAACGGCACCCAAAGACACACTTCCTGCAAGTGCGTTACCATTTCGCGAAGCGGCGGCTAACAGCCGCTTACAGCCGACGTGGCCCAGAAACCTGCTGGGTCCCCAGTACGTTACAATTCGGCGTGCTGGTCCACGCGGCTGAAGCTGGGTCCGTTAGGCGGCCCAACCGAACAATGCTCGCCAACGCAATCGAGAAGTTGCTTTCGTCCGCGAGGCCGACAACCTGCTGGGCTTCGAGATGGACATCGTGGCGTACCTGGAAGGTGAAACCGTTCTGTTTGAGAGTGTCCGCGCTGAGCGAACCGGAAACATCCGGAAGCGATCGTCGCAACCGCCGATGTTCGGAACGCGAAGCCAGACGGGGTGGCGGCAGAACTCGAGCACATCTGGCTGTCGAAGCTGAGATATCGGCACTGGGAGCAGCATGAGATTGTCGTCGACCCCACTTCTGTCCGCCTCTCGTTTGCCACAACTACTGGCCGCTCCAACTCTGATCTTCTTGTCACCGGGGAGATCGTCGTATCGCTTCTTCAGAACTGAGTCGGCGTGGCCCGGCCGCCTAACGTATAGGGCTCCTTCCGGAATCGGCCGGCTGAAGGCGAACCGGTTCAGGCCCGGGGCGACACCCACGGCGTTGCAGCAACACACCCCCGCGTCGCAGCGACACCCTACCGTGTCGCAATGTTGCATCCTCCGCGTCACAACGCCACACCGCCGCGTAGCAACGTTCCACGCTCGGTGTCAACGTTCCGGGGCGTTAAGTTGGGGGTCGCATCTGGAGAATCAACTTAACGCGCAAGCTAACGAACCGGAAGTTGATCTTCCAGATGCGACCCCAACTTAAGGGCACCGCGTTCAAGTGCGCTCGCGTGCGGCTCCAAGCCGGTGAGTTGTATCCGTTGGGCGGCTTGGTGATGAAATTCGTACCGACCCTGCTTGCAGCGACTCTACTCGTGTGTATCGGATGTCACTCACCGTCCCCGCACGAGGAGCTGAGACGCGATGGGATTCGACGGCTGCGAGCGCAGATTAAGGAACAGCGCGCCATCGACGAACGCATCGCGGGTCTCCACGGCCAAGCGGCGGACGAGGTTCTCAAGCAGCTAGGTAAGCCCAGTGCGGCGCAGCCGTGTACCGATGCGCGGCAGTGCTGGTACTACAAATTGTCGGGTCGCCAGTACTTTGTTTGCCTCAACCAGCAGGGAACTGTCACGTGCGAAGGCACTACGAACAGGTTACGGCCGCCCAACTAAGCGGTTGCAGCGGACTTCGTGCCGTCGTCTGCTACTCTTGGCTTCACGGTCTGCTCGCGGCACCAAGCCGCTGAACCGCGGTCCCTTGGGCCGCTACCGTGCTGCAGTGACGAACAGAAAAGGAGCGATGCGATGCATAACCTGGAACATCTGTTTCTGGTCGGCGAGTTCCCCGAACGAGCCCGCCTTCTGTCCGGGCTGACGCTCGAGCAAGTCACGCTATGCCCGGACGGCGCGTCGCACTCGATCTACGAGGAGCTGTGGCACGTTGTAAGGTACCAGCAGAAACCCACGGGGAAGCCCACGGGGTCACGCCTTCGTTCTTCGCTCGTCCCCGATCATTCTCGCGCAAGCTTCTGCCTCAGAATGACTTACTAAGTTGGGGTCGTATCTGGAAAATCAACTTAACGGAGCACCGTTGTGGGACAGCCTCGTCCGCTAAGTTGATTTTCCAGATACGACCCCAACTTAAACGCGGCTCCAAGCCGGTGAGCTTTGGTGGAGACTAGAATGAAACTCTATCTGTCATCGACCTACACCGATCTCAAGCGCCACCGCGCGAAACTGGGGCGCGCCTTGCGCAAGGCAGGCTACGAAGTCGTGATGATGGAGGAGTATGTCGCGCGCGACCAACGGGTCGAATTCGCATGCAAGGGGGACGTGGTTGCATGCGATGTCTACATTGGCATATTCGCGTGGCGCTACGGCCACATCCCGAGCGACACCAATCCCGAACGCCTCTCGGTGACTGAAATGGAATACGCCGCCGCTGGTGCCAAGCCGATGACGCGACTCACGTTCCTGCTGGAGGAGAAGGCGCGCTGGCCAAAGGCGCGGAAGGATGGTGACCTCGCCCGTATCAATGATTTGCGTGCGCGGCTGCAGAAGCAGTGCACCGCGTACTTTGCCAGCGCGGACGAACTGGCTGTTGAAGTGCTGGCCGCGTTGCGTATACACGAAAGCACGCGTCTGGCTGAGCAACTAGAGGCCATCGACGTGATGCTGAAATCCCAGGAGCTTGGTCCTTCATATATGACGAATATCAAAGACAAACTGAAACTTCTTGGCGAGGTACCGTTTGTCGAACTGCAGATAGGACCTACACCGTGGTGGAACACGCGTCTGTATCTGGTGGCAGCTCTGGCACACGAATTCGGCCGGACACTCGGCTTCGTCTTCGTCGATAGTGCCGGCCGGTTCCTCCTGATGGCGTCGCCGTCGGAGATCTGCCACCGACTGGCGTCACGATGGCCGGCCCTCCAACAGGCATACGCGAAGTTTCGTGGGGACGTTACAATGGAGAAGATGGGCGACGAAGTCTGGCGGTACCCTCAGTATGTCAGTGAAGCATTCGGGGCGGATGAGCAGGTTGCCATGCATTGCCTATCAGCCAACGACCTCGAATATGAATTGGGTATCGCTCGGGATGCGGAAATCGTGGATGTCAGAGAAAAAAGCCAGCGGTTCCTGCAGCGGGAAGTTCTAGGGCGCCAGACTCGCTTTGTAGCACTCGTCCGCGATCATCGGCTCGAAGGACTGGTCGACCGCGATCTGCTCGCCCAGCGCGTTGCCCAAGCAGCCCTTTTGTAACTCGAGTGAGACTTCACGAAGTAAGGCGAGCGAACAGCTCTCCGTGAGGGTCGCATGGGGCCAGGAGAGTCGCATGGGGTTCTTTTCTTCGGAAGCGTCTTCGCATTCCCGATCTACTGGTGGTTCTACCTTCGTCCATCTCGTCACACCGCGACCGCTGAACCGAGCCCTCCGTTCCCGCCGGCGGGCTGACACAGCGCTGCACCAGACCAACTGCCTGCCGCGCCGGAAGCGACCCGCAATCGCCTGGTTCCCGAGTACGTTACCATCTCACGGTGCAGGTTCAATAGCCGGTGAGCCACGAGCCGCCATGCGCCTTAGAAATGCGTGTCATCGACTACAACGGTACAGGTCCCTGGTCGCGTGACGGCATCCTGACTCGCTACGCCGAGCACGCCCGACGGTTCAGAATACGGGCTCTTCGTGACCTGAGCCCTGACGAGCTTCACCGGCCTGAAACAACCTGGGTGTATCCGGTCATGGTCCGAGTGATCGAAGGAATTGTGGCCGGAGACGTCGCTTGCTGCGAGGTCGGCATCGAATTCATCGAGCAGGATGCTTCCTTTCCGTTCGGCCGGATTCTCAAATCAAACACAGCGCGCGCGCTCCGCAGGAGCGAAGTGCTGCTTCCTGAGCAGCAGGAGCGGATTCGCCAGCGAGTGGCATCCATGCTCTCCTCAGAGTATCTCCCCCGGGAGTTTCGCCAGTACGCCAAGCTGGCCCGCAAACTGGGCATGGCTGCTCTTCTCTCGGCGCGACGAGATACTCTGAACCTGGCGAATCCGTGGGTCGCGCACTACCTCGAGTATTTCGCGGAGTAGTGAAGCCCATGCCCCCAGGATCACTCACCCGGTGCGAGCGTATCCCCTCGGGACTTATCCGCAGATGACGCAGATAGAACGCAGATGGAGAACGGGTCTGATCTGCGTTCATCTGCGTCATCCGCGGATCATCGTCTCTCGGTCACAAACCATCCAGCGACTCCCTTGACCAACGAGTCGGTGAACCGGCCGGCGAACCGCAGCCGGTGGATCTCAGCGACGACGAGCTTCTCGATGCCTATTCGGCCGCCGTGACCTCTGCCGCCGCGCGAATCACCCCCGCGGTCGTGAACATCGAGGTGAAGTCGCCCGGCCGCCGCGGCGAACGGCGCGGTGGCGGTCCGGGTTTCTGTTCACGCCGGATGGATTCATTCTCACCAACAGCCATGTCGTGAAGCCCATGGGGTCACGCCTTCGTTCTTCGCTCGTCGCCGATCATTCTCGCGCAAGCTTCTGCTTCAGAATGACTTACAGCCTCCGACACGATTCGCGGTGTTGTCCGCGTGAAGTGTCACCCGAGCGAGAAGCGCCACGTTTGCAATGACTTAGGTGTGAATTCGGGTTTGAGCCAGTGTCGACGCTTTCCTGGCGCAGTCGAAGCAAGTCAATGAAACGGCTTGAGTTATGTCCGCGTCTGATGAGGCTCGCCAAAACCGAAGGTGCGGCCCCAGGATCACTCACCCGGTGCGAGCCTAGCCCCTCGGGACTTATCCGCAGATGACGCAGATAGAACGCAGATGGAGAACGGGTCT
>DATLWH010000429.1:0-10185 GCA_035576505.1 Thermoanaerobaculia bacterium
AGCCTTCAGCCTTCAGCCTTCAGCCTTCAGCCTTCCGCTTTCTGCCTTCTGCCTTACTCCAAAGCCACGAACAGCAGCTCCGGCTCGCGATCGAGCGCGGCGACGAACCGTCGTACGTACCGCACCATCTCGACGCGGAGCGTGTCGTTTGCCGCCCTCTTTCAGGAAATCCGCGGCGGTGAGGGCCGGGAGGACTTTGCCGGCGCGGCGGTAATGGCGCTTGACGTCGGAGCAGAGAGAAGCGATCTCGCGGCGGCGTCCGAGGAGGAGGAGCGATTCGATGAGATCGAGCGAGATGGTTGCGGCCTCGTGCGCTGTGCCGAAGGACTCGACGGAGACCTTTGCCGCGCGCAGGAGGCTCACCGATTCCTCGACGCGTCCGGACACGCGCGCCGCCACGCCGAGGCCCCAGTCCGTGCGCGCCACCTCGGCGTCCATTCCGCGGGCGCGATAGGTTTCCTTCGCGCCGGCCAGCAACTCCTCGGCGCGCGCGCCATCGCCCAGCTCGATCGAGCATGCCGCGACGTTGAAGGCCTGTCGGGCCGTCTCCACGTCGTCATCATTCGCTTTAGCGGACGCCATCAGCGCTTCGAACATCGCCGCCGCCGCGCCGTACTGGCCTCGGTCGTAGAGCAGCGATGCCTCCATGCTCCGCGCCCGCGCGGCGCGGGCGGCGTCGCCATACTCGGCGAAGATGGCGGCGCTCTTCGCGGCCTCTTGCGTCGCCTCCTCCAGCCTGCCGGCCGAGGTCAGAACGACGGAGCGCTGCATCGCCAGCGTGGCCAGCTCGAAGGCGTGCGTGCCGAAGTGCTCGAACTCACCGGCGGCGTGGTCGAGAGCCTCCAGCGCCCCGCCGTAGTCGGCAAGTCTGCGCAGCGCGTTGGCCAGCTCTTTCCAGGCCAGGCCGCGCAACGCGCAAATCGCAACCGGCGGGTACGCCCCCTCCGGCAGCGAGCCGGCGATGGCCACCGCGGCCACGGCCAGGTTCCGCGCATGGATCGGCTCCCGTTCACAGATGGCGTTGGCCGCCTCGGCGAGCACGCGCACCGCTCCGGAAGTCCGAAACTCGTCCTTCGCCTCGACGCGCTCGCGGATGAAGGTGACCTGGTTCGCGACGACCGAAGAAAGCGCTGCGCGGGCCTGGAGATACTCCTGTTGCGCGCGGGCGGCCACGGCCAGGAGTTGTTCCTTGCGGGCGTGCCCGGCCTCCCACGAATCGTGAAAGGTGATGGCGTGGTAGAGCGCGCGGATGCCGTTCAGCCGCACGGTGCACTCGGCGCATTCGCCGAGGTGCGCGAAGGCTTCCTCATCGCCGGAGGTTTCCGCGGCCAGAAGCGCGCATCCGGCCAGAGTCTCCTCGTCCAGATGATGACGAACATCCAGATGACTCACGGCCGGTTGCCGCGCAGCGTTTGCGGCGGGGACTTCGACATGGGGCACGATGGCAGGAACCGGCACCGTTCCGTTACCAGTAGCGCGGGCGTCACGCATGCGTGTGATTGTAGTCTCCCGCGAGCACTCAACGGCATCTGATCGCGTTTATCAAAAAATGAGACTACTTTTCGCCGGTGGTTTGTTGTAGGGAGGGGCCGTTCGAAAGCCGCGGAGCGGCGACAGCTACGTAGCCCAATGCGACGCCGGACGGCATACGCGCTCACTTTAAGGCTACGCCCAAGCGCCGCGATAGCGGCCCAAGACGGTAGCCAGGGGTGCGAGCGTTTTTTGCGAGCACCCCTGGTTCGGATGTCTATCGAGACGTGCCGCGTCAGCGGCACTGGATGATCAACGAAGATGCGTCGCGATTTCCAGTGCCGCTGACGCGGCACCAAAACGATGTACCTCGTTACCAGGGGTTGCTCGCAAAAGGCGCTCGCACCCCTGGCTACCCTCTTCTGCCGCTACCGCGGCGCCCGGTCGTTGGCCCCCTACTTCACCTTCGCCTCTTCGACGATGACCGGATAGTTGTAGCCGGCGCCGAAGTCTTTGTTGAGGTGGATCACGCCGCTGACGAGCACCACGTTGCCGACCGCGGCCACGTCGCTCGTGGTGACGGTGATGTCGTTGTCGCCCTTGTCGCCCGAGCCCGAACCGTCGCGAAGGTGCAGCCAGTTCTTGCCCATGATGCCGGGAAGGAACTTGACGACCTTGCCGCGCAGGACGACCGGCTGTCCGTCGTGAACCGTGGCCCGGCTGCCCCAGATCTCGGCGACCGTCCTGGCGTTGCCGCCCTCGGCCTTGGCCACTTTGATGGGCGTGTCATCGGCCGGCCCCGCGCCCTTGCCGGAGTGCTGGGCCTTCATCATGGCCATCAGCGCTTCCGTGCTCGGCTCGCCGGCGGGCTGCTGTCCGTGCGGCGGCATGGCACCGGCCTGCTGTCCATTCGGAGGCAACATCCCGGGCTGGCCATGCGGAGGCATCATGCCGGCCACACCATGCGGCGGGATCGAGCCGGCGGCGGGAGGGGGCGCCCCCTCCATCTCACCGAAGACGATCTTGTCGAACGTCCTCTTCAACGACTTGGACTGGAACTTGTCGGCGACCATGTTCACGACGACGCTGATCCGCGCGCCTTTGGCCACCGGCGTCTGCCGGAAGACGACCCATTGGTCTCCCTGATCGGTCGTCAGGCGCACATACGTGAAGCCGCTGGCCTCGAGTGTCTCCGCGACCGTGCCGCTGATCTTGCCGGACGCCGGCGCGAGCGTGGCGCCGCCGCCCATGGCAGAGGGTGTGCCGGCATTCGTTCCGGAGGTGGTGGGTACGGCGGCAGAGGGGGCGCCGGATGCCGGGCTCCCGGGCGTTTTCGTGTTCGGGTTGACGGCGCTGGCCGTCTCCTGGTTCCGGCCACAGGCGGCCAGTAGCGCGGCGAGGGTGCAAATCAGGATGAGCTTCTTCATTGGATCCTTCCTTCGGATGTAGTGTGGCCGGGCCGGTGCGAACGCGGATAGTAAGCGCATCACGCCGTCCTGTGTCGTTCGTCACAGGGCTCGCGGAGGGCGGCGTTCTGGGTTTCTCCGGGCGATCGGAAACGTGAATTTCCAAATACCTCGTTTCCGGCGGCACTTCGTAAGCGGCGGGGTCAGCGCCGCACCGTTGCAATATCTCCGGCCTGCCGCAGTTGCCGGTTGACTTCCATGCCATCGGTCGGTATCCTCCCCCCCTTTTCCCCGGAGCAGAGAGAGAGATAGCGTGGGCGCGGCAAGGGTAAACGGGGCACCCTCCGCAGTCCGTCGGTTCCAAAACCAACGTCAGAAATGACTGAAATTGTCTGCCGTATTCGCCCTCGGCGATTCGGCTGTGGAGTGTCTGTATGTCCGCTCGTTCGTTCGCCGTTGTTGTTCTCGCAGTCATCGCCTCGATCACTGCTCCCGCCTTCGCCGCAACAACAACCGCGTTTGTTCCCGCATCAGCGCCGCACGGTGCGCGAGCCGTGGTGGCCGGTACCGGCCTCGATCAGGGGGTGCTCGCCATTACCTTCCCGGTCTCGGGAGGTGGAATCGCGGCCGCGCCGATTGTGAGCCGCTCGGCATCGCTCGTCGAGATCGCCGTTCCCCCGCAAGCAGTTTCGGGAGCGTTGCAAGTCACGGCGAACGGCACACCGATCGGAACGTTCTCCTTCACGCTTCTCCCCGATCCCCCCTTCGCGAAGGTCACGACACTCGCGGCATCCGACCAGGCGCACGACATCTTCAAAGGTCCCTCCGGCGTGGCCGTGATCCCCTCCACCGGCGCCGTCATCGTCGCCGACAGGTTGCATCATCAGATCAAGGCTGTCTCTCCTGATGGGCAGGTCACCGTGCTCGCGGGCAGCGGCAAACCAGGGCTCGCGGATGGCGCGGGCGCACAGGCAACATTCAAGGAGCCAGGCGGAGTCGCCGTCGATGACGTCCGGAAGCTCATCTACGTTGCCGACAGCGGCAACAACGTCATCCGGCGAATCACCTACGACGGAACCGTTTCGACGTTCGCCGGTTCCGGGCGCGAAGACGATTTCAAACGGCCGGCCGGTCTTGCCGTCGACTCCGCGGGGAACGTTTACGTCGCCGACACCGGCAACAGCAGAATCCGGGTCATCTCGCCGCAAGGCGTGGTCACGACGATCGCCGGCGGGGGACACGAAGGCCTCGCGGACGGACCAGCGCTCCAGGCGCTTTTCAAGCAGCCCGCGGGAGTGGCGGTCGACGCCTCCGGAACGGTCTTCGTTGCGGACACGATGAACAACGTGATCCGCAAGATCGCGAACGGCCTCGTCGTGACGGTTGCCGGTACAGGCCACGGCGGCTATGCGGACGGCGCCGGCAGCCTGGCCGAGCTCAAAGCGCCGTCGGGCATCAGCGTCGACGACGCCGGAACCCTCTACGTGGCCGACGTGCAGAACAATCTCATCCGCCGCATCACGTCGAGCGGGATCGTCTCCACGCTCGCCGGCATCTCGAAATCAGGATTCGCCGACGGCGATCCGGCGGCCGCGCAGTTCAACCAGCCGGCAGGCATCGCATTCGCGAGCGCCATCTACGTCGCCGATGCCGGGAACGACGCGTTGCGCGTCATCGTGCCGATGCTCCACGCCGCGGCCGTTTATCCCAACGTCGGACCGATCGCCGGCGGCAATCAGGTTCGCATCTTCGGCAGCGGCTTTCTCCCCGGCGTGACGCAAGTCTCGTTCGGCTCGGCGCCGGCCACCGCGATCACATTCATTACAGCGACGGAATTACTCGTCAACGCGCCGTCCGGGAGCGCGGGTGCTGTGGACGTGAAGATCACCACTCCGGCGGCAACCGACGTCCTGGTTGCCAGCTACACGTACCTCCCGCCCCCAGCGATCGCCTCGGTTTCGCCGCTGAAAGGGAAAACCGCCGGCGGTGCGGTGATCACGATCACCGGCAGCAACTTCGCGGCTGACGCCACGGCCGTCACGATCGGAGGCATCGCGGCCGCGAACGTGTCGGTCGTGAGCAGCACGAGCCTCACCTGTGCGGTTCCACCGGCTCCAGCCGGTCCGGCCGACATCGTGGTGAGCACCCCCGGAGGGAGCGTCACCCGGACCGCGGCATTCACGTATTTCGCGCCTCCGGTCATCACGAGCTTCGCCCCGGCACAAGGCTCCGCGGGAACGACGGTCACCATCAGCGGCCAGAATTTCGATGCCGATGCCGGCGGCGATCAGGTTTCCTTCGGCGGTCTGGCCGCGCAGATCCTCAGTGCGGCGACGGCGCAACTGGTGGCCGTGGCCCCTCCAGGAGTCGGCGACGGCAAGATCACGGTGACGACGGCCGGCGGTACGGCGACGTCGACGGCGGACTACACGGTCGCCTCGCTCGTGCGGCTGCAGATCGCCACGCCGACGACGACGCTCGACCTCGGGCAGACCGTGCAATTCTCGGCCATCGGGATTCTCCAGAACGGCACCGGCACCGACGTCAGCTCCAGGGCCTCGTGGTCCTCGAACGACGCTTCGGTCTCGGTCAGTCCGGCCGGAGCCGTCACCGCGGGGGCAACGGGAAGCGCGACAATACTGGCCACGCTGAACGGCTTTTCGGCCTCGATTCGCGTGACCGTCGTTTCCATCGCCGTGCCGCCCGATCCCGCCACCGTGGCCCCGGCCGTCAATCAGACGGTTCCGATCTCGTTCCGCGACGCCTACGCATTCCTTTACAGCGGCAGCAGCCCGATCCAGATCGGCGTCGCGCCGGGGACGATCGACGCGGCGCGCGCCGGCGTGATCCGCGGAACCGTGCGTACGAGCGACGGCGCGCCGCTGCGGGCGGTGCAGTTGAGCGTCGTTGGCCACGCGGAATACGGCTCGACCCTCTCGCGGGCCGACGGCCGCTTCGATCTTGCGGTCAACGGCGGCGGCTTGCTGACGCTCCGGTACGAGCGCAACGGCTTCCTCCCCGCCGAGCGCACCGTCGACGTTTCGTGGCACGACTTCGCCATCGCGGACGACGTCGTTCTGCTCCCTCTCGACAACGCCGTTACCGCGATCAACGCCGCCGCGCCGGCAGTACAGGTGGCCCGCGGCATGACGTCGTTCGACAGCGACGGGGCCCGCACGGCCACGCTCCTCTTTGCGGCGAATACGGGCGACGATGCTCCTGACGAACGGCACGACGCAGCCGCTCTCGACGATGAGCGTGCGCGCCACCGAGTACACCGTCGGAAAGAACGGACCTCTGGCCATGCCGGCGGCGCTGCCGCCCTCCACGGCATACACCTACTGCGTCGACCTGAGCGTCGACGAAGCGCGGGCCGCGGGCGCGACGAGCGTCACGTTCTCCAAACCGGTGGCCTTCTACGTCGAGAACTTCCTCCACTTCCCTGTCGGTATGGCCGTTCCGCTCGGTTATTACGACCGGGCCAGCTCGCAATGGAAGGGGGCGAAGAACGGTGTGGTGCTCAAGGTGCTCGATACGGCGGCCGGCACGGCCACGGTGGATACCGACGGCGATGGTCTGGCCGACGACGCCGCACAATTGGCAGCGATCGGAATCGACGCCGCGGAACTGCAGCAACTCGCCGCGTTGTACACGGCCGGTCAGACGCTCTGGCGCGTCCGGATCGATCACTTCACCCCGTGGGATTGTAACTATCCGTATGCTCCGCCGCCCGGCGCGAAACGTCCCCGCGGCGGCGCAAAGACGGGGGCGCAGGCGGGCGATCCGGTGAACTGCCCGGGCTCCATCATCGACTGCACGAATCAGGTTCTGGGCGAGCGCCTCGGCCTGGCCGGAAGCGGCGTGGCGCTGAGCTACAACAGCGGCGATCAGCACGGCCGGCGCGAGAGATTTCAGATCGACATCCCCGTCACCGAAGGGACGGTGCCGGAGAATCTGACCGCAGCCATCGTGCGGGTCAGGGTGGCCGGACAGGACATCCAGAAGAAGTTCGTCGCGCCGGGACCCGGTCTCATCTACCACTTCGAGTGGGACGGAAAAGACGGCTATGGCCGCGACGTGCAGGGCGCGCAGCCCGCGCAGGTGGACGTCGGCTACACCTACGCGCTCGTTCGTTACAGCGACCCGATCTCGTTCGGCATCGCCTGGAACATTGCCTCAGCCGCGCCGAACACCGACACGATGGCGACGACCCGCAGCCAGGTCACGTTCTGGACCTCGCTGCACGTCACGATTGGCGGCAGGCTCGATACCAGGACGCTGGTCGGAATGGGCGGCTGGAATCTCTCAGTGCACCATTTGTACGACCCCGTCAGCAAGCAGCTCCATCTCGGCACCGGAAAGGTGCGCACGGCCGAAGCGATCGACATCAACACGGTTGCGGGAAACGGCGTCCAGAGTTTCGGGGATCCCGTCGTCAGCGGCAGTCCGGCCACGAGCGTCCCGATTACGTATACGTCGCAAGTTGCAAGCGGGCCGGACGGGACGTTCTATTTCATCAGTGGGTGTCAGATCCTTCGTGTTACGCCGGACGGCATCATGACCGTCGTGGCCGGAGGTTCGGCAATCTGTGGCGATACAGGGGATGGCGGTTCGGCGATCGCGGCACGGATCAATCCCGCTGCCGGTGCGCTGGCGCCGGACGGCAGTTACTACTTCAGTCAGTACAACAGCGTGGTCGTCCGTATACGGCGAATTTCCCCCGACGGCACGATTGCCACAGTGGCCGGCAACGGTACGACATGCGATCCCACGAAGACGCCGCCGAACGGTGCGGCAACGGCCGTCTGCGTCAATGCCACCACCATGGCACTCGGACCTGACGGCACACTCTATTTCGCGAACAGCGATTTCTTCGCTCAAAGCGCGAACTGCATCGCCAAGATCACGCCGGACGGCACCGTGATCCGTCTGGCCACCAATTCGGGATCGCAAGCACCGGACGAGGGGGTGGTGCTCTCGAGCGCGCACTTCCAGCAGCCGCGTATCGTTACGGCAGGCAAAGACGGGAGCCTTTATCTTGCCGATCAAGGATTGCTCTTCCGCGTGGACGGCGACGGCATTCTTCATCTGATCGCCGGCAGCCGTACTCCGACCTCGAACGAGGACAATGTGCCCGCCACGACGGTGGGATTGGGGCTCATCAGCGGCGGCGACATCAGGCACGACGGGTCCGTCGTTTTTTCCACCAACGACACGATTCGTATGGTGCGGCCAGACGGACTGATTGGCACTGTCGTGGCCAGGGATCCGAAGTCCTTCAACTTTTACGATAACGTCGCTGTCGCACCCGACGATACGTTACTCATTGCAAACAGGTTCGCTTTCCGCATATCCCGGGTTTCGCCGGCATTCCCGGTTCTCGGCGCGACGCAGACCGCCATTGCAGCGGAATCGGGCAATGAAGCGTACATCTTCGACGTCTCCGGCTATCACCTGCGCACCGTCGACACGACCACCGGCACGGTTCTGCTTCAGTTCACATACGACAACGATGGGTATCTGACGAAGGTCACGGACCGCGACGGCAACGTACTGACGATCGAGCGCACCGGCGCCCTTCCCACCGCCATCGTCGCGCCGGGCGGGCAGCGGACGACACTCACCACGGACGACGCCGGCTACCTTTCCACCGTTGTCGATCCGGCCGGTGAGACGACGACGCTCACGCACGCCGACGGCTTGCTGACGGCACTGCGCAGCCCGCGAGGCGGTCTTTACCAGTTCACCTACGACACCGGCGGACGCCTCACGACCGACAGCGATCCGGCCGGCGGTTCCACCACGCTGACCAAGAGCGGCGCCAGTGACGACTACACGGTCACCAAGCGCTCGGCCGAGGGGCGCACCGCCGTCATCGGCGTCACCCTCTCCGGCAGCGCCTCCGTCCGCACGATGACCGGTACCAATGGCCTGTCGCTGCGCACGAACATCGGAGCCGATCAGAGCGTCAGCCTGACCACCGCCGACGGCATGGTCGTCACAGGGGCACCGTCACGCGATCAGCGGTTTGGCACGCAGGCCCCGGTCGGCGCGTCGCTCACGGTGGCCACACCCGGGGGACTCTCGGCCACCGCCAGCCGCACGCGCGCGATCACGCTCGCTGATCCGAAAGACCTCTTT
This sequence comes from Thermoanaerobaculia bacterium, assembly GCA_035576505.1. Lineage (GTDB taxonomy): Bacteria > Acidobacteriota > Thermoanaerobaculia > Gp7-AA8 > Gp7-AA8 > JADGNZ01. The sequence continues at coordinate 9,018 of DATLWH010000429.1, forward strand.
ACCGTGGCCACGAGGAAAGACACATTCACCTTCAACGGCGCCACGTTCACGACCTCGTACGACGGCGCGAGCAGAACGCTATCCTTTCTCTCCCCGGCCGGGCGGCGCACCTCCCGCACCGTCGACAGCAAGGGGCGCGTCGCTTCGGCGACCGTCTCCGGGATCACGCCGCTGTCGTTTGGGCACGATGCACGCGGACGTCTCGCCCAGATCACGCAAGGGACGCGGACGACGAGCTACACCTACGACGACGGGAATCGCGTGACGAGTGTCAAAGACCCCCTTGGCCATACGGTCGGCTTCAGTTACGACGCCGACGGCCGTGTCACGGCGAAGACGCTCGCCGATGGCCGCGTGCTCAGACTGACCTACGACGAGCACGGCAACGTGACCACCGTGACGCCGCCCGCGCGGCCGGCCTATCTCTTCGCCTTCAATGCCGTCGATCAGGGCACGAGCTATACGCCTCCCGCCGTTGCCGGCGGTGGTGCCTCGGTGCACCTCGATTACAACGGCGATCATCAGGTGATCGCCGCGCTCCGCCCCGACGGCTCGCGCATCACGCGCGGCTACGATGGCGCCGGCCGCCTCTCGACGATCGGCACACACGGAGGCGCCTATCAGTTCGCCTATGCGCCGGATACAGGGATGATCTCGTCGATGACCTCTCCAAACGGAGAGTCGTGTCAGTACACGTTCGACGGATTTCTTCCGAAGTCGCTGATCTGGTCGGGGCCGGTAAAAAGCTCGATCTCTTTCGGGTTCGACAGCAGCTTCCATCTGGTCAGCCGCAGCATCGCCGGCGCCCCCTCGGTTGCATTCACGTATGACGCCGACGGGCTGCTCACCGGCGCCGCCAACGAAACGATCGCCCATGATGCGTCGAGCGGTTTTCTCACCGGCACGGCGGCCGGCGTCGTGCGCGACACGCGGTCGTATGACGAGTTCGGCGACCTTTCCGATTACGTGGCCACGATCGCCGGCACGCAACTCCTCTGGTTCCACTACACGCGCGACGTTGGCGGCCGCATTTCGGCCGTTACCGAGACGTATCGCGGCGCCGTGACGGATCGGGAGTACGAATACGACGTCGCCGGCCGCCTCACGCACGTCGCACAGCTCTCGGGCGACGTGGCGAGTTACGCGTATGACGACAACAGCAACCGGT
>DATLWH010000430.1:0-4620 GCA_035576505.1 Thermoanaerobaculia bacterium
ATCTCGGAGTCTTCGGTCTCGGGCTCGCTCTCCACGACCTCCGCCTCCTCGCCCTCTGCCAGGGGCTCCGGCACGGGCTCACCGGAAGCGGGGAGCACGTCCATCTCCACGACGTAGTCGCCCTCACGGAGAGAGATGCCTTTGACGCCGGCAGCACCGCGGCCCATCGGCCGGACGCCGTTCTCGTTGAAGCGGATGGCCATGCCGTCGTGCGTGCCGATGAAGATCTCGTCGTCTCCCTGCGAGAGGCGCACGGCGTAGAGATCGTCGCCCTCGTTGATGTCGATGGCGATGATGCCGCTGGCGCGAACGTTCGAAAACGCCGTCAGCTCCGTTTTCTTGATCTTGCCCGCGCGCGTGACCATCACGACGTACTTGGCGTCGTTGAAGTCTCGCACCGTCAGCAGCGCGCGCACGCTCTCGCCCTGTTCCACCGTCAGAAGATTCACGATCGCTTTTCCGCGCGCGTTCGACGCCACCTCGGGGATCTGATGGACCTTGATCCAGTAGAGCCGCCCGCGGTCGGTGAAGACGAGCACGTACGCGTGCGCGCTGGCCACGAAGAGGTGTTCGACGATGTCTTCCTCTTTCGTCTGCATGCCGATGCGGCCCTTGCCGCCGCGGCGCTGGGCCCGATAGAGCGACAGAGGCGAGCGCTTGATGTAACCGCCCCTGGACACGGTAATGACCATGTCTTCGTCAGCGATCATGTCTTCGATGGTGATGTCGCTGGCCTGCGGAACGATCTCGGTCCGGCGCTCGTCGCCGTAGGCCTCTTTGATGTCGCGGAGCTCGGCGCCGATGATCTCGAGGACGAGCTTCTCCGATGCCAGAATCTCGCGAAGACGGCGGATCGTGGCCTGAACCTCTTCGTACTCGGCGACGATCTTTTCGCGCTCGAGGCCCGTCAGCCGCTGCAGGCGCATATCCAGAATGGCCTGGGCCTGAACGTCGCTGAACTGCCAGCGTTCGATCAGGCCGCTCTTCGCCTCCTGAGGCGTCCGGCTGCCGCGAATCAGAGCGATCAGGGCGTCGATGACGTCGAGCGCTTTGACGAGACCTTCGAGGATGTGGGCCCGCTCTTCCGCCTTGCGCAGGTCGAAGCGCGTCCGGCGGACAACGATCTCCTTCCGGTGCTCCACGAAGTGGTGGAGCAGCGTCGGGAGGTCCATGACTTCCGGCCGGTTGTTGACGATGGCCAGGAAGATGATCCCGAACGTCGTCTGCATCTGCGTGTTTCGATAGAGATTGTTCAACACGACTTCGGCGATGGCGTCGCGCTTGAGCTCGATCACGATGCGCATCCCCTCGCGATCCGATTCATCGCGAAGATCGGAGATTCCGTCGATCCTCTTGTCGTGAACCAGCTCGGCGATCTTCTCCAGGAGGCGCTTCTTGTTCGTCATGTACGGAATCTCCGTCACGACGATCTGCTCCCGTTCGCCCTTCTTCATCGTCTCGATCACGGCGCGTGCGCGCACCTGAATGATGCCGCGGCCGGTCTTGTAGGCCTCATAGATGCCCTCGATCCCGAAGATGAAACCGGCGGTCGGGAAATCGGGGCCGGGCATTACGGTCATCAGCTCTTTGACCGAGGCATGCGGGTTGTCGATGACCATGAGGCAGGCGTCGATCACCTCGCCCAGGTTGTGCGGCGGGATGTTCGTGGCCATGCCTACGGCGATTCCGGATGAGCCGTTGACGAGCAGGTTCGGGTACTTGGCGGGCAACACGGACGGCTCGCTTTCCGTGCCGTCGTAGTTCGGGATGAAGTCGACCGTTTCTTTGTCGATGTCATCGCGCATCAGCTCCTCGGCCAGGCGCGTGAGGCGGACTTCGGTGTACCGCATGGCCGCCGGGTTGTCGCCGTCGACCGAGCCGAAGTTTCCCTGGCCATCGACGAGCTGGTAGCGCATCGAGAAGTCCTGGGCCATGCGGACCACGGAGTCGTAGATCGCGGAGTCGCCGTGCGGGTGGTACTTGCCCATCACATCGCCGACGATACGGGCCGATTTCTTGTACGCCTTGCCGGCTGTGTTTCCCTGCTCGTACATCCCGTAAAGGATGCGGCGATGCACCGGCTTGAGACCGTCGCGGACGTCCGGCAAGGCACGGCCGATGATGACCGACATCGCGTAGTCGAGATACGACTTGCGCATCTCGTCTTCGATGTTGACGGGAAAGCGCTGCTCGTTGTGTGTTGTGTAGTCGAAGTCGTCGCTCATAAGTTTTCAGTGCCTGTCATCCTGAGCCGCCGGCACCCCGGAGGGGTCGAGGACGGCGAAGGCCCTCCTCCCTCGCTGCTGGGAAGGGGGGGATGACAGGTAAGTTCAAATATCCAAATTCTTCACTTCCAGGGCGTTGTCCTGAATGAACACGCGCCGCGGCTCGACCTGATCGCCCATGAGCACCGTGAAGAGCTCTTCGGCGCCCACGCCATCTTCGATCTTCACCTGCAACAGGCGGCGCCTCTCGGGATCCATCGTCGTCTCCCAGAGCTGCTCGGGGTTCATCTCGCCGAGGCCTTTGTAGCGGCTGATGGCGAGGCCTTTCTTCGCCAGGTCGTAGATGCGCTCGATGAGATCGTCGACCGTGACGACGACGTCCGAAGCGTCGTTGTGCTTCAGCGTGTACGGCGGGAGGCCGAACGCCGAAAGCAATTCGAACGACTTCGCCATCTGGCGGTACTCGTAGGTCGAGAGCAGTGCGCTGTTGATCAGTACCTTCTTGCCGGTACCGTTGCCGCCCACCGAGAACTGAATCGTCGGCGTTTCCGTCTCCTCGTCGGTCATCAGCCGGACGTGCTCGAAGCCGTGAGCGGTCAGCGCCTTTGCCAGGTCAGCGAGCTTGTCGGGATCGCCCATCGCGCTGCGGTCAAGGAAGCCCTCGGCGAACAGAACGTCGAGCGATTCGCGCGGGACGCCGCGCGACTGCAGCTTGCGGGCGTGACCCTGGTACTCCTCCATCCGCTGCAGCATGTTGACCAGCGCTTCGCCCTTGATCGAGATGCCGGCCTGCGGCGTGATCTCCACGCTCTCCGAGACGCGCGACAGCAGAAAGCGCGACAGCTCGCCTTCGTCCTTGATGTACGTGTCCTTTTTCCCCTGCGACACCTTGAACAGCGGCGGCTGGGCGATGAAGAGGAAGCCGCGGTCGATGATCTCGCGCATGTACCGGAAGAAGAACGTCAGGATCAGCGTACGGATGTGCGACCCGTCGACGTCGGCGTCCGTCATGATGATGATCTTGTGGTAGCGGAGCTTGGCGATGTCGAAATCGCCGGCGCCGATGCCCGTGCCCAGGGCGGTGATCATCAGCCGGATCTCCTCGGAGGAAAGCATCTTGTCGAGGCGGGCCCGCTCGACGTTGAGGATCTTGCCCTTGAGCGGCAGGATGGCCTGGAAGCGGCGGTCGCGTCCCTGCTTGGCCGAGCCGCCTGCCGAGTCGCCCTCCACGAAGTAGATCTCGCAGAAGCGCGGATCGCTCTCCTGGCAATCGGCGAGCTTGCCGGGGAGCGAGGCCGAGTCGAGCGCGCCTTTCCGGCGGGTGAGGTCCCGGGCCTTGCGCGCGGCCTCTCGGGCGCGAGCCGCTTCGATGACCTTGTCGACGATGCGGCGCACTTCCTTCGGGTTTTCTTCCAGGAACTCGCCAAGACGCTCGCCGACGACCTGCTCGACCCACGTCTTCACGTGAGAGGAGACCAGCTTGTCCTTCGTCTGCGATGAGAACTTCGGGTCGCGGATCTTGACGGAGATGACGCAGCTCAGGCCCTCGCGGATGTCGTCGCCCTCGAGGCTGAGCTTCAGCTTCTGCAGAACGCCGGACGCGTCGATGTACTTGTTCATCGTTCGCGTCAGCGCGGCCTTGAAGCCGACCAGGTGCGTGCCGCCGTCGAGGTTCTTGATCGTGTTCGTGAAGCAGTAGAGGTTCTCTGTATAGCCCTCGTTCCACTGCAGCGCGATCTCGACCGCCTCGCCATCTTTCTCGTCGCGGATGAAGATCGGATCTTCGTGCAGGGGCACCTTGTTCTTGTTCAGATCCTTGACGAACGAGACGATGCCGCCCTGATAGCAGAACTCGTGCTTCTTCTCCGTCCGATCGTCGGCGATGGCGATGAAGACGCCGGAATTGAGGAATGCCAACTCGCGGAGACGCTGCGAAAGCGTTTCGTAGTTCATCTCCTGCACGGAGAAGATCGCCGAATCGGCCTTGAACGTGACGCGCGTGCCACGCTCCACGGTTTTCTCGCCGCGGGCGATCGGCTTCGTCGGCACGCCGCCTTCGTAGCGCTGGCGCCAGATGTAGTCGTCGCGATGGATCTCCAGCTCCAGCCACTCGGAGAGGAAGTTGACTACCGAAACGCCTACCCCGTGCAGGCCGCCCGAGACTTTGTACGAGTTGTTGTCGAATTTACCGCCCGCATGCAGCTCGGTCATGATGACCTCGGCCGCGGAGCGGTTCTCTTCCTTGTGCAGATCGACCGGAATGCCGCGGCCGTTGTCTTCGACCGTTACCGAGTTATCGGTGTGGATCGTGACCAGGACTTTGTTGGCGTAGCCGGCCAGCGCTTCGTCGATGGCGTTGTCGACCACCTCGTACACCATGTGGTGCAGGCCGGTG
>DATLWH010000431.1:0-2704 GCA_035576505.1 Thermoanaerobaculia bacterium
ATCCTCACGCACACATTCTTCGCCTCGGTGAAGAACTCCAGCGACTCGAACCCTCCCTCCCGTCCCACCCCGCTCTCTTTCATCCCGCCGAAGGGGACGCGGAGATCGCGGAGGAGCCAGCAGTTGATCCAGACGGTGCCCGCATCGAGGGCGGCGGCGACTCGGTGCGCACGTGAAAGGTCGCGCGTCCAGACGGTGGCGGAGAGGCCGTAACGGGTGGAGTTGGCGAAGCGCAGAGCCTCCTCCTCGCTGTCGAAGGGCGTGACGGTCACCACGGGACCGAAGATCTCTTCCTGAAGGACGCGGCAATCGCATCCAAGGCCCGTCACGATCGTCGGCTCGACGAAGTAGCCGGGGCGATCCAGCTGATGACCGCCGGCGACGATGGTGCCGCCTTCCTTCGCTGCCAGGTCGATGTAGCCCATGACCTTCTGCAGATGGGCCTCGCTGATCAGAGCGCCGACGTCGGTGGCGGTGTCGAGCGGATCGCCGATGCGCAGGTTCTTCGCGGCGGCGGCAAAGCGCTCGACGAATTCGTCGTGAATGGAACGCTCGACGAAGATGCGCGAACCGCAGAGGCAGATCTCTCCCTGGTTCCAGAAGCTGGAGCGGATCGACGTGGCGATGGCCCCGTGATCTGCGTCGAGATCGGCGTCGGCGAAGATCAGGTTCGGATTCTTCCCTCCCAGCTCGAGCGAGAGCTTCTTGAATCGGGGTGCCGCGTTTGCGGCGACAGCAGCTCCAGTGACCGTGCCGCCGGTGAAGGAGATCGCGGCGACGTCGTCATGACACGTCAGCGCGCGTCCGGCCTTGTTGCCGTAGCCGTGGACGATGTTGATGACGCCCGGGGGGATGCCCGCTTCCATCGACAGCTCGGCCAGGCGATTGGCAGTAAGCGGCGTCAGCTCGCTCGGCTTGGCCACGCATGTGTTCCCCGTGGCAATGGCCGGGGCGATCTTCCAGGAGAGGAGGTACAACGGCAGGTTCCACGGCGAGATGAGACCGACGACACCAAGCGGCTGACGCAGTGTGTAGTTCAGCGCGGCCGCATCGGTCATATGAGCTTCGCTGGCGTGGTGGAGGATGGCCGTGGCGAAGAAACGGAAGTTCGCTACGGCCCTCGGGATATCCAACCGCATCGCCAATGAGAGCGTCTTGCCGTTGTCGATCGACTCGCTGCGGGCAAGTTCTTCGAGGTTTTGTTCGATGAGAGCCGCGAGCTTCAGGAGCAGATTGCTTCGCTCTGCCGCGGGCGTTCGCGACCACGACGGAAAGGCCGCTTTTGCCGCGCGAACGGCATCGTCGATATCGCGCTCGTCACTATCCGGAATGTGCGCGATGACCTCGGCAGTGGCGGGATTGATGTCGTCAAAGTACGCGCCGGAGTGCGGCGGGACAAACGCTCCAGCAATGAAATTCGCGATCTGCATGCGTGGCAGAAGTGTATCCCGCGGGTCATCAGAGCGGGCTGCGGCTGGAGCAGCGAATCTTGAGATCCTTCGCCGTCCTGCGCCACTCCGCCGCTTCGCGGCTACGTGGCTCCGGCGACTCAGGATGACAGGGCGGGCAGGAACTCCTCCGGTTCGAACTCCCATTTGTCGATATCCGGATCCCACGAGTCCCACGGGACGATGGCGGCCATCCGGTCCCTCAGACCCGGCGGGATGACCTCGGGGACGATGAACGCTTTCTGGCGGCGCAATTTGTAGGGATTGCGGAACTCGAATCCCAGCACGCCCAGGATGTAGCGGGCGATGTACCACGTCGCCTGCGGGTTCCAGCCGTGCGCGATCTTCACGACCACGCCGAGGCCGTCGGGATACTCCGGGTGCTCGATGGCAAGGCCGAGGAGTCCGTCAGCGCCTTCCTTGGCCAGCACGCGGCCGTGGCAGGCCTTGAGAACGGTCGAGTCGAGACGGTTGAAGCCACCGATGAGATCGGGATGCTCGATCATGGCTTGCCAGATCCAGTCGTCGTCTTTTTCGGTGACGAGGTTGGCAAAGAGCCTGGCCAGGTCGGTCACGGTCATCGAGACGGTCGGCAATCCGCAGCCGTCCTTGGCGATCGTCCCCTGCGTCCACTCGCTGCCCAGGACGTGGCGGATGTAGGCCAGATACTCCTGGAAGAACGGGTGGTGCGGCCAGACATAGCCGACACGTGACCATCCCTTCAGTTTGCAGCCGCGAAGGATGGCCGCATGCTCACCGGAGCAGCAGTGATACCAGCGGCGTGGACGGCGCACCTGCCTGCCGAACTGCACGAGGGGGACGTCGAGAGGCGCCTGCATGAGGCCCCATTCGCCCTGCATGAGGATCGACCGGGCCACGCGCACGTGCTCGGTGTCGCCGTTATGCGAGGCGACGGAGATGGCCTTCTGCTCGCCATTGAGGGCACGGGCGAACTCGCGGACGAAGACCTTCATCATGATCGGCTTGACCATCGAGCGTCCGTAGACCTCGACGTTGCCGCCGAACGAATAGATGACATTCCTGCCCGAGACCCAGGAGACCGCCCCGTGAATGGTGTTCTCCGCGACGCCGTTCCGCCGGTATTCGACGAGCGGCTGCCAGTTCGGCATCGCCCGCGCGAAGTTGACGGGGACGTTTTCGTTGAAGGGCATGGGTGGATTATAGGGAGTGGGGAGTGGGGTGTGGGGGGTGGGAGATGGTTGCTGTGGGGTTGCTGGGTTGCTGGGTCTCGTGGC
>DATLWH010000432.1:0-8658 GCA_035576505.1 Thermoanaerobaculia bacterium
ACCCGGCAGCGAGCGCTATTCCGCCGACTCGGCGTTCGGCCAATCGTTCCTCGGCAATTCGTTTCAAGCGACGTTCAACGTGAACAACGACGTCATCGAGGGGATCGTCATCCCGGCGACGAACAAGCAGGCCGCGGAGAACATCCTCGATCAGTACAAGGGTCTCTACCTGCACAACGGCAAGCTGCTCGATCCGATCCCGAACCTGGGCGAGGACAACTTCACCGCCGAGGACCGCTTTCTCGGCCGCGTCGTGGCCTTCCGCATCGACCGCTTCGTCATCGCCTTCAACGGCTTTCACGATCGCCAGCACCTTCTCGACCTCGCCACCGCCGCCGACCAGCGCATCCTCGGCACCATCCGCAAGCAACTGGTCACCGCGGACAAGAACGCGGAGAACGCGAACGACGGGAACACGTCGACGGTACCGGCGTGGATGCAGAGGAAGCGTTAGTTCCGCGGGAGTCGGGGGTCGGGGGTCGGAGAGATCAGGAACCTCCGTTTCTCCGACTCACGACACCCGACACCTGACTCCCGCGTCAGTGCCTACTCCCCCACCGTGAAGTCTTCGCGCGCGAACGCCAGCGCGTCGTGACCTTCGATGCGCACCAGGACCTTCATCGCGTACTTTCCGGGAGGCAGGTCGAACGGCTGTGTGATGTCTACATTGGCGGCATCGAGACCGCTCACGCGAGCGCGAGACACATCGATGTCGATGCCTTTGCGAGCGAACGAGACCGCGGTCTGGCCGTCGAAGACGTAAATTAGTGCGTCACCCTTCACCTTCGCGCCGTCGCCCGCAAGCGCGAGCAACTCCCGGCCGGGCAATGTGACGTTCACCGTGGCCTGCTTCGGTGCGGTGGCCACTGACGTCGTCATCGTGATCCCGTTCTGCGGGATGTCGTTGGTGATGATGTCAGCGAGGCGGAGGCCATCGTGGGTCGACGGTTTTCCGGCGAGAGACGTGTACGCCTCGCGGTACGCCACCGTCGAGCCGTGGGGAGCGCCCGCGACGTTCACCGCGATCTCGTTCTGCTTCCGTCCCGAGTCCGGCGCGTGGAAGCCCAGGACATAAACGATCTGCTGCGAATCGGTGAGTCGCTGCATCGCCGCGGACAGGTCATTGCGGTGCTCGACCACCTGGCCGCCTGTGTCGGCAACGACGAAGTGCAGCGAGTCGTTGGAGGGCATGTCGAATGGACGAACCCCGTTGAGGTCGATGGCGTCGAGGAATACACCGGCCGCTGCGAACCTCCTTTGCATCCTCCGCTGCGAGCTCGGAAGTCGCGCGTCAAAGCCCGGGAGCGTTTGCTGCTGCCTGCGTAACGCTGTCAGTTCCGCCAACGATCCGATGCGGAGGTTACTGGTGGCCGGCCGTGAGCCGCCAAAAAACACGGAGCTGTCGAACCCGTTCGAGAGCAGAACGATGTGCTTATAGCCCTCGAGCGGCGCCATCCTCTCCGCGAGCTGGCCGAGTGCATCCAACTGATCCTCGGCCCTGCTGCGGGCAGCCTCGACCGCCAGCTCAACGGCCACACCGGAGCCGATCCGCCGCAGCTCCGCGATCTCGGCACTGTCAGTGTTGATCAGCACCGCCCGGTCGGCCGGTGTCACGGTGAGCCTCAACGGATCGGTCGATGACCCGGCGCTGAAGCCCGCGACCGCGAGGCGCAGCAACGCCTGGTCGCGCGTGAATGGCACGACCAGCTCGATACCGTTGTATCGATTGATCAGCGCCACGGCGAAATAGTCACTCGGCTGCGCTCCGGCCAGGTACTTCTCCGCTGCGCGTTTGGCGCGAAGCGCCGAATTCGGCGATGAGTTGACGACATCGAACGTCAGCACGTACAAGCGCCGCTGCCGCGGGTCTCGCGCCTGATCGGGAGAAAGCGAAGCGAAATCGACGACGTCGAAGTAGTCGATCTTCTGCGGCCTGCCATTGACGCGCAATGTGAAGTCGTCGCGCGTCAGTCCACGCACCGAGGCACCAGCGGTCGTGACATAGACCGGCACCTGAACCACTTCGACCGTCGTCGTCTCGCGCTGCTGCGGTGCGGCGTAGGCCAGCGGTACGGCGAGAAAGAGAGCGGCGGGAAGGAGCAGCCGGGAGAAACGCATCAATACCCCCCTCAAATCGTTGCGGTGCGGTCAGTCGTTCGCCGTTGCTGCGTGCCGGTCGTGTGCCACGCCGCAGAGCCTGCCGCCCCTCATGACATCCACCCGCGGTCGCACTCATGTCCCCGCGGTACGACAAACGTCACGTGAAGCGGACGGTCAGCCCCGCTCCCAGGTCCCGCTCTTTCCGCCCGACTTGCGCACCAGTTGGAGCGATTCGATGCTGATGCCTTTCTCGGCGCTCTTGCACATGTCGTAGATCGTCAGCGCGGCCACCGCGCAGGCGGTCATCGCCTCCATCTCCACGCCGGTTTTTCCATCGCAGCGGACGATGGAACGGACCTCGATCGCGCCCGTGCTCTGATCGAGATCGAACGTGATGTCCACCGAGGTAATGGCCAGTGGATGGGCGAGCGGGATCAGATTCGGCGTCTGCTTCGCGGCCAGCACTCCCGCCACCTTGGCGGTGGTGAGCACGTCGCCCTTCGGGAGCGCCTGAGCCACCAGCTTGCGAAGCGTCTCCGGCGACATCCGTACTGTCGCCAGCGCCACCGCCTCGCGCATGGTGTTTCGCTTCGCACCGACGTCGACCATGGATATGCCGCCGGTGTCGTCGAGGTGGGAGAAGTCTTTGTTCGTCATGTTGGTAAGTAGATTAGTCGATTAGTCGATTCGTGGATCAGATAGGAATTCTCCCGCAGCACTTCGATCTACTAATCCACTAATCCACTTAGTTACGAATCCACTGATCTACGAATCTACCAATCCACTAATCCACTAATCTACTCACCCTCCCCCACTCCTCCGGCGTATTCACGTTCATCAACGGTTCGCCTGCGAACGAAGCACGCAACTCATCCTCGGCGACGATGTCGGCCTCTCCCTGTGTGGCCAGGCCCTTGAGATCGTATCGCCCCGCGGCCATCCGCTGCTCGATCCGCGCACGCAGCTCGGGCGCGTAACCGGCGCAAAGCATCTGTGTCTTGCCGCTCCAGACAGGCGCGAGAAAGAGCGCGGGTGAGCGTTCGAACCGCTCGCGCAGGTGCCGCAGGATCGCGTCGGTAATGAGCGGGTAGTCGACTGCGAGGATGAAGCAGCGCTCTTGCGCATGTTCGAGAGCGCACGCCACTCCGAAGATGGGGGCCTGATCGTCGTGCCGGCTCTCGTAGATCGTCGTGATCGATGCCGCCGCTCCACCATGACGTTGCACGGCGATCACCTCTTCGAACGCCATCGACGCGGCAGAGGCGACACGGTCGAAAAACAGTTCCGTCTTCGGACGCCCCATTCTCCGCGACTGACCACCGATCAGGATGTAGCAGTTCACTTCCGATAGCTCCTCGCCAGTGCCGCGATATCTGCTCCCATACGATAGCGAACAACCGTACGCCAGTTGTGTGCGGCCGTTCGGATCACTCCCTTGCGCAGAAAACGGCGCCCCGAGGTCGTAACGGTCATCGGCAGCAGCACCGAACGGCCGCGGCGTTTCATCCGCAGTGCGAGCTCGTAATCCTCCATCAACGGAATCTCCAGAAAGCCGAACAGGCGGAGGAACACGTCGCGGCGAATGAACTGCGCCTGATCCCCCCATGGGCAACGGGTGATGCCGCTGCGCAGATTGATCAGCGCCGCGGCCACACGGAGTTTGCCCGCGTCTTCGGCGAAGGCGATGCGAAATCCACCAAAGTCCGCGCCGCGAGCCAGTGCGCCCTCGACCTCCTCTGCGGCACCCGCCGGTAAACGGCTATCGGCGTGGAGAAAGATCAGGACGTCGCAGGATGCGGCGCTGGCTCCCCTGTTCATTTGGCGCGCGCGCATCGGTTCACACGGTAAGAGGCGGGCCCCCGCGTTCGTAGCGAGGGCAGGCGTGCGGTCGACGCTCCCGCCGTCGGCCACGATGACCTCCTCCGCCCCTGCCGCGAACGCCGACTCGATCGCGCCGGCGATCCACTCTTCCTCGTTGAGCGTTGGGATGACGACCGTGACCGGCACGCTACTTCTTCTTCCGCTCCTTCGCCGCCACCTGCTTCGCGTGCCGGGCCTGCCCGAGCGTGACATTGATCGGGTTCGAGCGCTCCAGGAACGGTACCGCCGGCCGCGAACGAATCCCGAGCTGGCGATGAACGGCCAGCAGCGACTCATCATCGGGATGCGCTTTCAGTCCCTGTTCGACAATCTCGATGGCCTTCTTCCGGTACCCCGCGGCGGTGTAGACGCGCGCAAGGTTGGCGTAGTGATCGACGTAGTAGAACTGCAGCTCGATGGCCCGCTTGCAAAGATCGATGGCCGGCTTGATCTTCTTCTGCACGAGGGCCAGGCACAAACCGAAGTACGAAAGACCGGTGGCCGTCTTCGCGGAGAGCATCGGCGAGGGAGGATCCTCGCCGCCGTAGATTTCGAGAAACAGCGTGAGCGCGCGCAGGTACTCTTCGGCCTTGGTGAGCGCGACCGCTTCGTCGATGAGTCTGAGGATTCCGGCCATTACAGTAACTCGCGCGAGCGAAGCCGCTGCACGAAACGTTCGATGCGCTCGCGTTCTTCGTCGTTGGCTGCGTGGAAGCTGACCCCGTACTTCGCCGTCCCCCCGGTGAATTCGGCCCGCAGCACTTCGCTCTCCAGTTGCAGAGGCTTCGGGTCACCGGGCAGGTAAAAATGAAGCCGCAGCTTTCCTTCCCCAGGCAGCACGCGGTCGACTTCCAGAAACATGCCGCTGGCGGAGATGTTGATGCTGCGGCCGATGATGAACCGGCCATTCTTCTCGACCGAGACCTCGATGCGCGTGAGCGTCCGAAGCTCGCGCCGCGAAGGAATCGAGGTCAGCCTGGCGATCTTGGCGTCGAGCTCATGCCGCTGCAGGGGCCGGAAGATGACGTCGTTGCAGCCGGCGGAGAGGCAGAGGTCCGCGTGTTCGGGACAATCGCGCTCGCATACCAGGAGCAGCGACACGCCCCGAGTCGAGGAATCGGCGCGGACCTCCCGGGAACTCCGGCGCGGTCATGTCGAAGAGGTCGAAGGCGAACATGATGAGCTGCGGCCGGTCGCTGCGCGCGATCTCCAGCCCGTTCGTGCCGGTCAGCGCCGTCACGATCGAGGCTTCCCGGCGGCGGAGGATCGACTCCTGAAAGAGCAACGACCCCCGCGAGTGGTCAACCAGAAGGATGCGAACGGTTTCGGAGGTGCTCACGCCGCAGAGGTCTCCCGCAGCCGGAGGATGTTGCGTTTGAGATCGTCGACCAGCCGGGCGACGTGCTCCTTCGTATTGGACTTGCCGAGACCGAAGCGGATCGAGCCGTACGCCAGCGCTTCCGAAACTCCGATCGCGGTCAGCACCGGCGAGACGCTTCGGTCGCCTGAGCTGCAGGCGGAGCCTGATGAAAGCGAGAAGTGCCGCAACGCCATCATCACGGAGTCGGCCTCGACCCGCTCGAAGCTCACATTCAGGTTTCCCGGCAATCTACGCTCCCGCGGTCCGTTTACGAACGCCCCGGGCACCTCGGCAGTCACCCGATCCCACAGCTCGTTGCGGAGCGCCGTGAGCCAATCCCCTTCCGCCATCATCTCTTCCCCGCGTATACGGAATGCGGTGACCATCCCCACCACCCCAGGCACGTTCACCGTCCCGCTGCGCACTCGTTTCTCCTGCCCTCCGCCGAGCATGACCGGCTCGATGCGGACACCGCGCCTGACGATCATCCCACCAATGCCTTTGGGCCCATAGAGCTTGTGAGCGGAGAACGCGGCCAGATCGACGTTCGTCATGTCCAGCGGCACCTTCCCGGCGGCCTGGGTGACGTCGCTGTGAAACAGCACATCGCGCTCGCGGCAGATCGCGCCGAGGAGGCCGATCTGCTGAAGAGTACCGATCTCGCCATTCGCGGCCTCGACCGAAACGAGCTTCGTGTTCGGCTGCAGCACGGCTCGCAGTTCATCGGGATCGATGAACCCCTCGCCGTCCGGATGCAGCATCGTCACGTCGACGCCGTGCTGTTCGAGCCGCTGCGCCGGAACGAGGATCGACTTGTGCTCCATGGCCGAGGTGATGAGGTGATCGCCGGGGAGCAGAAGATTGAGAGCGATGTTGTTCGACTCCGTGGCCCCGGCGGTGAAGTAGACCTCGTTCGGCTGCACCCCGAAGAACCGCGCGATGCCGAAGCGCGCCTCCTCGACCGCATTCGACGCCCGGCGCCCGTGCTCGTGCGTCAGTGAGGCCGGATTCCCGAAGTTCTCGGTAAAGAACGGCAGCATCGCCTCGACCACGCGCGGATCGACGGGCGTCGTGGCGTGATGGTCCATGTAGACCGGGAGCTCGGGCATCAGGGAAATGATACCGGCATGTCCATGGAAACGGCGAAGCGACGCCGGAGGGGGGTCCAGCCAACCTCCGTGTCCTCGGTGTCTCTGTGGTGAAACGCTTGTCGGTCGCGAGACCAGTAAATCAGCAACCCTCACCCCGGGTTTCGAGCGTGGTTGGGTGTCTCGCTTACTTGCGGAACCTGCAACTTCAAGGAACGAGCTTCAGGCAGTAAACTGACCAGGACATGTTGAAAACCAGGAGCAGACAGGGAGAACTGAGCAAGGGGGTAAACAAGAAGCCTGCCGGGAAGTCCCCGCGAAGTCGCCCAGATACGCGGGTCACCAGCGCTTCGCGATCTCTCCAGGCTGAAGGTCGTCGATCAACGGCCGCCTCATTGTTGCGATCAGCTCCTGGGTGGTGCGGCGAAGATCTCGAGGAGATCGTTCGTATCGTCACTGAGACGAGATCGAAAGCACGCTTTTGATGCCGTATCTGCTCGATACGAATCACTGCTTCCGCCTGATCGCTCGAGATGAACGAATGGTTGCCGCGCTCAACGAGCGCCCGATGGAGCGGCTCATGACGTCCGTCGTTGTAGCCGGGGAACTTCGTTATGGCGCGTTGATCTCAGAGCGGCGGATCGAGAACTCTCTCGCCGTGGAAGACTTTCTCGGGCGGATCGATCAAATCGCGATTTCGCCAGCCATCTCTCAGATCTATGCCGATCTGAAGGCTCGGATTCTCATGAAGATCGGGCCGAAAGATCGTTCCCGGCGGCGCGCCTTTGATCTGACGAAGCTTGGTTTCACCGACAATGATCTGTGGATCGCGTCATCTGCTCTCGAACGCAACGCCGTCGTCGTTAGCGAGGACGCCGATTTTCGACGCATCGCAGCTCTCGAACACCTCGATGTAGAGAACTGGCTCTCATAAGGCCTCATCCGCAGATGGCGCAGATGTACGCAAATCATTTAGCGGTGCCGTCACGATGGTTTTCTCAATCGATCGATCTCGTGTATCAACCCCAGAAGTCTCGATCACCACGCCACCGTCACTTTTTCGCCCGCTTCGACCGGTCCAACTGTGGGAGGGGCAGCATTTGCTACACGGCCGCACAGCATTGCGGCGCGTGGGTGTCGGAGCGGGCCCAAGCCGGGCCACCGTCACCGGCTGAGAGAACATTTGCCTCTCCCGGCTAGAATCGCGGCACGTGAATGTGCTCTCGTTGGTTCGCCGCATCGCCGGCCGGCGGCCGCTCGACTGGACTCGCGGCGCTGGCAGGCAGGCGGCGGAGCGGCCGCGAGCGGTGGATGTCGTCATTCCGGTCTATGGCGCCGCCGAGGAGCTGCGAGCCTGCCTGGAGAGCGTCGCGAGGGAGACCGACCTGGCCCGGCATCGGGTCGTGCTCGTCGTCGACGGGCCGCAGGACGATTCCGTCGAGTCGATCGTCACAGGCTTTGTGCCCGCGCATCGGGAGTCGGTGCGCGTGCTGCGCAACGGGCAGCGCAGCGGCTTCGTGGCCGCGGCCAACCTGGGGATGAAGGAGTCGACCGCGGACGTCGTCCTGCTCAACAGCGACACGATCGTCACTCCGCGCTGGCTCGAGAAGCTCATCGATGCAGCCTGCGCCTCGGGGGACGTGGGGACGGTCACGCCCCTCTCGAATCACGGCACGATCTGTTCCGTGCCCCAGGGATTGGAGGAGAACCTGCTGCCGGCAGGCTTCGAGGCCGGCTCGTTCGCGGCGGTCGTGGAAACGGCGTCGGCGCGCAGCTACCCGCTCCTCCCGACAGGTGTCGGTTTCTGTCTCTACATCCGCCGGGCTCTCCTCGATGACATCGGCTTCTTCGACGCCGAACACTTCGGCCTCGGCTACGGAGAAGAGAACGATTTCTGCCTGCGGGCATTGGCCCGCGGATGGCTGCACGTCGCCGACGATGCCACGTTCATCTACCACGCCGGCAACCGCAGCTTCGGTTCGGAGCGATTGCGGCTGAGAAGGGAGGCGAGAGCCACTCTGCGCAGCGTGCAGCCTCGCTACGAGGCCACGATCGCCGAATTCATCCGGCTCGATCCGCTCGCTTCCGTCCGCGCAAGGATTCGTTCGGCGCTCGGAGAGATGGAGACACCAGGGGCCCGCCGGCGCGTCGTCCATCTCGTCCACGGCTGGCCTCCGTTCCAGCATGCCGGCACTGAGCTTTACGCGTACTGGCTCGTACACCAGCAGAAGGGGTCGCATCACGTGGCCG
>DATLWH010000433.1:0-3181 GCA_035576505.1 Thermoanaerobaculia bacterium
CGCTGGCCGGCTCACCAAGTCCAGGGACGTCGAGAATCACGTTCGCGGCCACACGCGTCTGAATCGCCGCTACGCCGTCGATCTCGCGCAGGCGTTGCGCGGCCGAATCCGGTGCGCGCTTGAGCGAGGCGAAGACGGCGGCGAAGCGGTACGTGTCGTAGTAGAGCCGCTGCGAGACGAGCAACGACTCGTAGGCCCCGCGCATCGTGACGTACGTCGCCACCGCCGAGGCGACGATCAGTGCGATGGCCATGCCCTGTCCGCGCATGTGCAGAAGATCGCGGAAGAGCTTGCGGCGCAGCATCACCATGCCAGCTCCTCCGGCGAGATCTTTCGCGTGTTGACGCGCACGTCGACGATCGTGCCGCTGCCCATGCGGATGACGCGATCGGCCATCCCGGCGATGGCGGCGTTGTGCGTGATGACGGCCGTGGTCGTGCCGAGCTCACGGTTCACGTCCTGCAGCACTTTCAGGACGATCTTTCCGGTCTCATAATCGAGCGCGCCGGTGGGCTCGTCGCAGAGCAGGACGTCCGGACGCTTGGCGATGGCACGGGCGATGGCCACGCGCTGTTGCTCGCCGCCGGAGAGCTGTGCCGGAAAGTGGTCCGCCCGTTCGCCGAGACCGACCAGCGCCAGCGCGTCCGCCGGGCGCATCGGCCGCTCGGCGATCTCCGTCACGATCTCGACGTTCTCCAGCGCTGTGAGGCTCGGAATGAGGTTGTAGAACTGAAAAACGAAGCCGACATGTTCGCGCCGGAAGCGCGTGAGCCCGCGCTCGTCCGCCGCGGTGAGGTCGTGATCGCGGAAGTGGACGTTTCCCGCCGTCGGCGCGTCGAGCCCGCCGAGGATGTTCAGCAGCGTCGACTTCCCGCTTCCGGACGGCCCGAGGAGCACGACCAGCTCGCCCTCGAAGAGATCGAGATCGACCCCGCGCAGCGCCTGCACTTCCACCTCGCCCATGCGATAGAGCTTGGTCAGGCCGCGTGCGCGGAACACAGCCTCGGGGACAACCGCAACGGCAGCAGCAGTGCTCACGCCTTACAACGTAGACGGGAGATTGCCCCGGGCGCGCTGGCAGCCATCACATAGCTGTGTGAGGGCGGCCTGATGTCTCGTCCTCATTCGGTCCGACGATCCAACCGCGCGCGAACAGAGACTTTTTGCGTCTCGACGATGGCGATCGGAAGGAGTGTACAGACGGCGAGCACGTAGAGATCGGCTGCTGACAGCGAGGTGAGCTCCAGAAGGCGCGCCAGCGGCCGGAACGTGATCGCGAACGTCTGCAGGCCCATTACCGTGGCTGCCGCGGCCCAGATGTGAGGGTTGTTGAACAGGCCCGCGAATGCCGAAGCCACTCGCGAGCGGCAATTGAACGTATGTCCGAGCTGCACAGCGATGAGTGCCGACAGCGCCAGGGTCCGCGCGTGCGCTCCCTGGCCGTGGGTGTGCAACGCCCATACGTACGCGGCGAGCGCGATGGCGGCGAGCATGGCCCCTTGCCAGCCGACGAGCAGGAGAAATGATGGGGAAAGGATGTCACCGCGCCGCCGCCGGCCGCGCATACGCCGCGCCTGCGACGGCTCGAGCGCAAGCGCGAATGCGGGGAAGATGTCGGTAACCATATTCATCCACAGGATCTGCAGCGGCAGAAGAGGGAGGGGCAGTCCGGCGATGATGGCGGTGAAGACCATCAGTACCTCGCCGAGGTTGTGCGAGAAGAGCAGATGGACGAACTTGGTGATGTTCGCGTAGATCGTCCGCCCTTCCTCGATCGCGGCGACGACCGTGCCGAGGTTGTCGTCGGTGAGAATCAGATCGGCGGTTTGCTTCGCCACGTCGGTGCCGCTCTTTCCCATGGCCACGCCGATGTCCGCGCGCCGCAGCGCCGGCGCATCGTTCACGCCGTCGCCGGTGACAGCCACGATCTCTCCGGCTTTGCGGAGAGCGTCGACGACGCGCAGTTTGTCCTCGGGCGTGATCCGGGCGAACACATCCGACTCATGGGCAAGTCGAGCCATCTCGGCCTCGCCGCGGCCAGCGAGCTCGCGTGCGTGAATGACCACGGGCGGCCGGTCGCCGCTCAATCGCAGCTCACTGGCGATGGCACGCGCGGTCTCGACCTGATCGCCGGTCAACATCACGACGCGGACTCCGGCATGGCGCGCGCTGGCGATCGCTTCTGCCGCGGCGGGACGCGGCGGATCGTCCATCGCCACAAAGCCGACGAACGTGTAACCGCTGGACAGATCGCGATCATTGGCGCCCTGCGCGAAGGCGAGGATGCGCAGGCCGTTTGAGGCGAGCTGTTCATTCCGCGTTTTGAGCTCGAAACGCTGCTCATCAGAGACGTTGCTGCACATCTTCAGCACCACCGAAGGCGCGCCTTTGAGCGCCACCAGCCGCCGTCCGTCCGGGGTCTCGTGGACCGTGATCATGTGTCGCGCGGCTGGATCGAACGGCACTTCGAGCAGCTTCCGGTGCATGTGCCGTAGTGCGGCGACATCGATGCCGGCTGCCATCGCGGCGACCACGAGCGCGACTTCGGTTGGATCTCCCACAGGTACGCCACCTTCGATGACTGCATCGCTGCAAAGCGCTCCAATGCGGAGGAGCGCGAGCGAATCGGCCGCGTCGATCTGGCGCACCGTGAGTTGGTTCATCGTCAGCGTGCCGGTCTTGTCGGTACAGATCACGGTGGTACTGCCGAGCGTTTCCGCCGGGAGCTTGCGCACGATGGCATGACGCCGCGCCATGCGCAGGACGCCGACCGAAAGGATCAGTGTGGTGACGGCCGGGAGTCCTTCCGGGACGGCGGCCACGGCCAGACTGATTCCGACTTCCACCATCTCCCACAGCGGATCACCGCGAAGGACGCCGGCGATGACGACCACCGCCCCGATGCCGAGGACGATCCAGACCAGCGTCCGTCCGAGAGAGGCCAGGCGCTGCTCGAGCGGTGTCGGCTGCAGCTCGATGTCGCGAACGAGCCGGCCGATCTTTCCGAGCTCCGTCGCGTCGCCCGTCGCCGTCACGATCGCCCTGGCCCGCCCAGCCGTCGCCATCGTGCCGAGGAACACCATCGACGTGCGCTCCGCAAGCGGCGCATCAGCGGCGATCGCGTCGATGGATTTGGCGACCGGAGCGCTTTCTCCGGTGAGCGCCGCTTCCTCGACCCGCA
>DATLWH010000434.1:0-2343 GCA_035576505.1 Thermoanaerobaculia bacterium
TCATCGCGGAGCCTGTGTGAACCGAAACCAGAAACCAGAAAGTAGAAACCAGAAACCAGAAACACAACGGAGGTTTGCCCCTTCTGGTTTCTGGTTTCTGGTTTCTAGTTTCCGGTTTGCTCCACTCTTTCGAAACTCTTAATCCACTCTTAATCACTTTCGGCGGTAGGCAATCCGACAGCGTGAGTAGAGTCTGGAGGTCGGCAATGACCTCTCACGCCGCCCAGCCTTCGTGACCGATCACCAGCTCGAGCGATCGACGATTCAACGCGTGCGACGGGCGATCGTCGGTCCGCCGCGGGACGTGAGTGATCCGAAGATCTTTCACCACGTTTCCCTCGTGGCGTTCCTGGCGTGGGTGGGACTTGGTGCGGACGGATTGTCCTCGTCATCCTACGGTCCTGAAGAAGCCTACAAGGCGCTGGGACCGCACTCGCACCTGTCGATCATGCTCGTGGCGATGACGGCGGTGACGATCGCCGTCATCTCCATCGCGTATTCGAACCTGATTCAGCACTTCCCCGGCGGCGGCGGCGGATACCTGGTAGCCACGAAGCTGCTCGGGAGCAGGGTCGGCGTCGTCTCGGGCTGCGCGCTGCTCGTCGACTACGTTCTGACCATCACCGTGTCGATCGCCAGCGGCTGCGATCAGCTCTGGTCGTTCCTGCCGCCCTCGGTGGCGGGCTACAAACTGCTCACCGAGTTTCTCATCCTTCTTCTGCTCGTCGTGCTGAATCTGCGCGGGATCAAGGAGTCGGTGAATGTTCTCGCGCCGATCTTCGTGCTCTTCATCCTCACGCATGCGTTCGCGATCGTCTATGCCATCGGCACGCACGTCACCGGCTTGCCGAAGGTATTCCACGACGCGCACGTGGACTACTCCCATTCCGTCAGCACCATCGGCTTTCTGCCGCTCATGCTCATTTTGTTGCGCGCCTACTCGCTCGGCGGCGGCACGTACACCGGAATCGAGGCGGTCTCCAACGGCGTGTCGATGCTTCGCGAGCCGCGCGTCCGCACGGGGAAGCGGACCATGGCGCTCATGGCCGCGTCGCTGGCGTTTACCGCCGGCGGGATCATGTTCGCGTATCTCCTCACGAAGTCGACGCCGGCGGAGGGGAAGACGATGAATGCCGTACTGCTGACAAACCTGTTCGGCCACTGGCACGTCGGAGGCCTCTCCACCGGCATGGGCTTCGTGATCGTCGCTCTCGTGGCCGAGGCCGCCCTTCTTTTCGTGGCGGCGCAAACGGGCTTTCTCGACGGGCCGCGCGTTCTCAGCAACATGGCGCTCGATTCGTGGATGCCGCATCGCTTCAGCCAGCTCTCCGACAGGCTCGTCACCAAGAACGGCGTCTACATGATGGGGATAGCCGCCGCGGCCGCGCTGCTCTACACCCGAGGGGACATCCTCACCCTCGTGGTCATGTACTCCATCAATGTGTTCATCACCTTTTCGTTGACCGAACTGGGAATGGCGCGGCACTGGATCAAAGACCGCGCCAAGGAGCCGCGCTGGAAAAGCCAGCTCTCCATTCACGGAACGGGACTGGTGATGTGTCTCAGCATTCTGGTCATCACGACGCTGGAGAAATTCTCACAGGGAGGGTGGGTAACCGTGGTCATCACGGGGCTTCTCATCGCCCTCTGCTTCGCCATCCGCCGTCACTATGACGAGGTCCGGGCGGGGTTGAAACGACTCGACGACATTCTGACGACGATCCCGCTTCCCGAGACGACAGCCGCACAGGCCCCCTCAGACCTGGACGTGAACCTGCCCACGGCGGTGATCAGCATCTCTTCTTTCTCGGGATTCGGGCTCCATCAGATCCTGTCGATTCACAAGGCGTTTCCGAATTACTTCAAACAGCTCGTGTTCGTCTCCGCGGCGGTGGTCGACTCCGGCAATTTCAAGGGCGCGGAGGAGCTCGATCGGCTGCAATCGAACACCGAGGGCAACCTGCTCAAGTATGTGGCCTGGGCGCAGGCGCATGGCTTCCGCGCCGACTACCGGATGGCCCTCGGTACCGAGGCGGTGGAGACGGTCGAGGCCATCTGTCTCGATGTGGCGAAAGAATTTCCGCGCGCGATCTTCTTCACCGGACGCCTGATCTTCAAGGAAGAGAAGTGGTATCACCGGCTGCTCCACAACGAGACCCCGCACGCCATCCAGCGCCGGCTGCAATTCGAAGGGATCCAGGCCATGGTCCTGCCGATTCGCGTGCTGTAGCGAAAAGCTTTCACCACAGAGGCACAGAGGACACAGAGAAGAAAAGGATGAAATCTGAAGGATGAAGGATGAATGCGCTGTTTGATTCATCCTTCATCCTTCATCCTTCGCCT
>DATLWH010000435.1:0-2296 GCA_035576505.1 Thermoanaerobaculia bacterium
ACGAGCGTTCAAGTGCACTTTCTGTTATGACCGGCAGAAGGCCGGAGCCGAGCCGGCATGTGCAAAAGCATGTCCGACCGGATCCATCCTCTTCGGTAAGCTCGATGACCTCGAGCGCGCCGCCGACCGCCGCATCGCCCAGCTCCACGCCGCCGGAATGACCGATGCGGCGATCTGGAATCCGAAGGAGACGAGTGTCGGGGGGACGCACGCTTTCTTTCTCGTGCGCGGAGAGCCCCGGTCCTACAACCTCCCGCCGAAGCCCGAGGTGCCGACGACGTTGCTGCGGCAATCATGGAGCGCCGCCGCGGTGGCCGCGGGAGCGATGGTGGCCGCGTCGCTCATCGCATTCCGGTGGGGCGCATCCCAGACTCGCTCGGCCTCCCGCGGCCGAGGTGCCAAATGAAGCCGCGCATCCCCGAAACACGCCTCGATGAAATCCGCGAGCAGGCGGCGCTCGGCGCCCTCGACGTCAAAGGCATCCGCCCGCCGGGCTCGCCCTTCCCGGAAGCTGCCAGCTACTACGGACTACCTCTCGTCAAGGCACCGGTGTGGACGTGGGAAGTGCCACTCTATTTTTTTGTCGGCGGCGCGGCCGGGGCATCGAGTGTCCTCGCATTCACCGCACAACTGACGGGCGGCTCGCCTTCTCTGGTTCGTGATGCTCGCTGGATCGCTGCGATCGGCGCCGCCGTCTCCGGCCCGCTCCTGATCCTCGACCTCGGACGGCCCGAACGCTTCCTCAACATGCTCCGGGTATTCAAGCCGCAGTCCCCGATGTCCGTCGGCGCATGGACCTTGTCGCTCTTTGGCACGGCCACGGCCGCCGCGGTTGTCAGTGAACGTCTCCGCCTGACGAGAATCGGTGATACCGCCGCGTTCCTTGCCGCGCTCTCCGGTCTGGTGATGGCCACGTACACCGGTGTCCTCATCGGCGCGACGGCCATTCCGGTCTGGGCAAAGCACGCCAGATCGCTTCCGATTCATTTCGGGGCATCGGCACTGGCCTCGGCCACGGCGCTGCTCAGCCTCCGCGGACACGATGAGCCCGCGCTCAATGCCCTGGGGCTCGCTGCCGCGACATTCGAGACCTATATGGGCATCGAGATCGAAGCGAACGACGACGTCGAGTCCGAGCCGTTGCGGCACGGTTCCACCAGCACCACGATTCGCATCGGCGGTTTCTTCTCCGGTCCGCTCCCACTCGTCCTCCGGCTCCTTGGCATCCGCTCGAAACGGGCTCGCCGCGTAGCGGCCGCGTCATCCCTGCTGGGATCGCTCATCACCCGCATCGCCTGGATCGAAGCAGGGAAGGCCAGCGCGAAAGATCCGCGGCCAAGTTTGCTGTAGAGGGAACGTTTGCAGGTCTTCCGTCTATAATTGCGGACAATCACGAACAACTGAGTCCCACCGTCTTCTGAGGAGGGTCTATGTCTTCGCTTCCGCTCGAAGTGCACGAGGTGCTGGAAGAGGAGTACGTGTCGATGTACGGTCCGATCGATCGCCCCACGTCAGGTTCGAAGTACGAGGGCGACGTGATCGATGAGCCGTGGGCGCGTGCCATTTTCGGCGACTGCGGGATCGATCCCGGCAGCGACATCGAGGCGGCGCTGAATACCCTCATCGATGCCGGCAACATGGAGAAGCTGTGTAACTCCAGGGCGCTGACCGACTCAGGGCGGGCCATGATCGCCGGCTACGACGACTACACGCAGGGAGTGAGCGACGAACGCAAGCTCGAAATCAACCGCCGCATTGTCGACGATGCATTCAGGGGTGGGGTCAGGCCGCTGCGCGACGTGCGGCTCGCGCACCTCTACGGCAAACTGCATGCGCGCGACGACGACGACGCGCGTACCGCCCTCTGCATCTCCGGAGGCGGCATCCGCAGCGCGACGTTCGCGCTGGGCGTTCTGCAGGGGCTGGCGGGCACCGATATTCTCGACAAGTTCGACTACCTCTCCACCGTCTCGGGCGGAGGCTACATCGGGAGCTGGCTTTCCTCGTGGGCGCGCCGCCATGCGGACGGAATCAGCGGTGTACAGAGAGATCTCGTCCGCGCCGATACCGCGGTTGACGGGAGAAAGAAGGCAGAGCTGCCGGAGTCGAAGCTCGATCCCGAGCCGCGTCCGGTGCGCCATCTCCGCGAATACAGCAACTATCTCAGTCCGAAGCTCGGATTCACATCCGGCGACACGTGGACGATGGCGTCGCTGTACGTCCGGAACCTGACCCTGAACCTGCTCGTCCTCGTGCCTCTGCTCGCAGCCGTGCTGGCCATCCCCAGGCTTTTCTC
>DATLWH010000436.1:0-15834 GCA_035576505.1 Thermoanaerobaculia bacterium
AGAGTCCATACCACAATCTGCAGACGGTGCAGCGCGACGGCACCGTCGTCATCGGTCAGGATGTCGAGCAGGAAATTCTGAGACTTCGGCGTCGCGCCAAGGGAGTTGAGCTGGCTCTGCGCCAGCCGGGCGGAGGCTTGATGGGCGGCCAGTTGCTTCTGCAGCAGCTCCAGCTCGTTCTGCAACTCCTGCTGTTGCGGCGCCGGCGCCGCGGCCAAGGCATTCGTGGTTGCCGTGATCTGGCCCTTGATGGACTGGATTTGTGCCTGCGCCGCGGCCAGGTCGGCTCCCAGGCGCGTACGCGCGCTGGCGATGCGGGCGGATGACGTGGCATCGATGGCCACCGCGCCGAGGGCGGTGGCTGCGCTGATCCCCATCAGGGCCAGAAGGCTGACCGGAATCGGATCGGCGTCGCCGCTGATCTGCGAGATGACCACATAGCCCGCCAGGATCAGGAAAAACCACCACGCCATCTGCGTTCGTGCCAGGCTGTATGGCTGCCGCCCTGCGGCCGCTTTCGGACCGTTGCGCAGCATGTCGGTCTTCCAGGCCAGTACGATCAGCCCGATGAGCGTGAGCGCCACCAGGGTGGTGGTGATGCTCGAGAGCCACGAGAGCCGCAACCGGTACAACTTCAAGGGACGCGCGGACGTCGTCCAATCGAGCGGCTTTTCGCCGGGAACGCCGACGCTGAACCGCACGTCCGGCGTCACACGGCTGAACGGGTCCCGAAGCAGCGACGACCAGAGCACTTCGTTCTTGTCGTTGCGCTCGAGGTGAAACCGAAGCACGCCGCGCTGAAGATCCTTTGTTTCCGGCTCGATGCCGGCGTCGAGGCCATTGATGAACAGAGTGGCCTCCGTCTTCTGATGCTTGCGAACGTCATCGTAGAGCTGATCGAGATGACAGACCCAGACATCGAGCGTGTCACCCAACCGGATGGCGTCGGCCGGCACTTGATGGCCGTCCGGTACTCGCGCCACCTGACCGACTGCTGGAACCTTGATATTGCAATCGATGGGATTTGCCCCGGATGTCGTTGCCACGATGAGGACTGCGGTCACGATGATCAATCGGCGAAGGATGTTCATGTTCCTGCTGACGGACACGAATTTGCTTTTCCGAAATACCGCACGCGTACGGGGCCCGTCCTGGTGGACGACCGGCTCTCTCTGCGATGGTTATGCGGTTTTCGGCGGTGGTCCCGCCGTCGGCTCAGCTGCCGCGCGCCGTCGCGGAAGAAGAAGCTTGGCCTTCGTCCACGCGACAGAGCGCTCGCGATTGCGACGGTGCCGCCACATCACAGACGGCACTATTCGGAGCTGCCTGCGGATTGAAGGTGTGGAATGGCTAAAAAGCAGGTTTAGAGAGTTGTGCGCTTTGAGTGGTTGGTGGAGGCGGCGGGAGTTGAACCTATCCGTACTCTTTTAGATTCAGTAAGTTACTAAAAACACTATACCACTCAACCTACCCGAACCGCTGAAAATGCCCGTTGGAAGTACGTATTGAGTACGCGGTAGGTCGGCACCTGTCCAGAAGTGTCCGCCGCGCCGCCGATGAAGGTCGCCGATTCGTCGTTGTCTAGTTGCGGCGACGAAACCTCACACCGCCATCTCGTGAACGGCACCGCTCTCTACTACCTGCGCCCGCGCCGTGTACTCAATGCGTACTTCCGATGGACTATTTGACAGTTTCGAGGAGTTGTGGGGCTGGTGTTTGCAGTAACTTACAGAATCTAAAGGGGCTGTCGAAGTCCGGATGCCCTTCTCGTGGCCGGATTCGGCTTTGACCGGCTGGCATATGTCAGTTCCGATGCGTTCGCAACGTGCACGCTGCGAAATGGTCCTAGTTCGCAAGATACCGATGTCGTGATGAGCCGCGACTGCATAGTCAATCGATCCCGCCGCGCGCGCGCAGTCGCATCGGTAATTGCGTGTGCGCGCCGCCGTCGTCGCAAGCAGCTCAACGTGCTCCCATTATCTCCGCAGCGCACCGAGGTCCAGAGCGCTAGGAGCCCACAGCAAGCCTGACCGCCGGATCGCCAAGCACGATATAGCTCCGCGCATCGTTATTTGCCGTCCAGATCCCGGCGAGTTCTAAATCCTCCGAGAGCGTTTCAGTGTCCGGGCGGACCCGTTCAGCTCTTCTGTCGCCGATTGCTGCCGTCAGATCAGAGGACAGTTCTGCATATCGCGTGTTGAACCATTCCATGCTGGCGCCAATCCGTCCGCGACGTAAGAGCGAGCTGATCATGCTCTCGAAGACGTCCAACTGCCGTCCCGCCTGGCCCCAGAGGAACGAGTATGTCCATGCACGTTCTACATGTCCGATTACGGCTAGCGCACCGTTTGGACGGCCAAGCAGCGCCTTAGGAAGCGCGGCAACGAACGGCCGCGGAGCAATCTGTGCTTGCGCGCCAGGTGTCAAATGCCCGAAATCATCCATAGCGGGAGTACCACCTCCGTAACACGCGAAGAAGAACGCGACGAGGCCATCGAGGCGCGTGCCGCTAGGCACGTGATCGGCCGCCACATAGAACTCCTCCGGAATGGGTCCTCTGTGTCGTAGCGGTCCCGGCCAGTCCTGACACAGAATGGCCCCCTGATGCCGGTACTGACGGCTATCACCGTTTGGCACGCCTATGCCATGACTGGCGCTGATCAGAAGCGCCGGAGCCTTCTCCGCGCGAAGTAAGTCAACGAGAGCGGCGCGCGTACACTCTTGTCCGAGAAGACAT
This sequence comes from Thermoanaerobaculia bacterium, assembly GCA_035576505.1. Classification (GTDB taxonomy): domain Bacteria; phylum Acidobacteriota; class Thermoanaerobaculia; order Gp7-AA8; family Gp7-AA8; genus JADGNZ01. The sequence goes on from DATLWH010000436.1 coordinate 2,738, forward strand.
TGCGTACTCCAAGTGGTCTCGTCGATCCGCCGCAACGACTCGGCGAGCGGTACGATCAGGTGGTCGGCGCTCAATTGTGTAGCGACATCCCCTCTGTTCCTGACACCGAACAGGCTCACGGTATGCGGACGTTGAATCAGGCCCTTTTCAGCCGCAACGACCGTATTCGCATAATTCGCGTACTCTTCGGCGCTGTCGAAATGGACTCTGCCGACCGCGTACTGGACATCCAACTGGTATTGCACTTTGAAAGGGATCGCTTGCGGGCTGCCGACGAGCAGAAGGTAGTACGGCACGTTCTTAGGGTTTGCTGGGCCGGGTGCAGCTTTCGACCGGCTCAGAAAAGTATTTTTTGAGTCGGTCGTACGAAATGCGCGATCGCCCGAAAAGTCATGGTAGCGATCTCTCGCCTGCTCCTTCCGCAGAGCGAGCAACGGCTGCAGTGCTTCCTTTACGTCGTCGCCAATGTCTGGGGCAAAGACGGCACCCCAACCTGCTTCTGATAGATCTTGCGGGTCTACTCCCATGATCGGTGCGAAGTGTGATTCCGCAATGCGCTGCCACCTCCCACGCAGTTCTTCGAGGTCACCGGCATCGAGTGGTTCGTTCATGGCCAATCTCGCGACTTGTCTCGGCGTCATTGGTGGCGTAACATACGCGCCGGTGCTAGCGTCGATACCGTTGAAGTACAACGTTGTATCGAGCGGAATTAGGTGCTGTTCGGGCATTTCTTACTCCCTCTGTTGGTCGCGAGCCGCTTGCGATGCTGACACCGCTTGCCAGAAGGCTGAGCAACTTCGGCGTGCGCTATATCGTTGTGCGCTCCGGACGCGCCTTGTATTTCTCTGATGTACGCGCCGGCATCGAGGTTGTACACAACCGATGGTCTGAAATCGTACTCGTAGCCACAATCTTCCATGTCGAGGTCCTGCGTGTCGACCCCAGGTCCACGAACGCCGAATACGCCAATCCCGCCGTACTTAGGCAGTGTGCCAAGCGTGTATTGCACTTGCCCACGGATCCCTGCGCCCAACGGGTAGTACTTCCGCACGGCGGTGTCATGTTCCGACAGGGTCACCACGATCGGTCCGGTAACCAGTTGATCCGCGATGACGCGGCGGAAATAGCCTGATCTCTGTGGCACAGACGGAATACTGCTACAGAACGACCAGAGCGAGAGAGCGCCCTGTACCAAGAACAACGAATAGATAGGCTTGAGGAGTTTCTCTGCCCCATCCGGCCCAGTCAACATCGCGGACATCACGATGCATCCAAAGCTATGACCCATCAGGTGGAAACGGATGTTCGGGGCGCTGCGCGCCGCATGTTCTTGCAGCGAGCGTAGCAGCGAATGCGCACCGCTCTCACCGAATCGTCGCACTCGATCTTTCATCTTCCAAAACGAGAGCTGTCGCAGAACAGAGAGAACGCCTTCACTCCCAGAACCGAATGAGGCTTCGGCGCGCTCGTTCTGGTAAGCCCTTTCAGGATCGAATGGCTCTCGGTCGGCGCCAGGCGCCGCACCCTCGTCGTCGCTCGACAGGCTTGCTTCGCGGTTCAGAACGAGGTAGGCGCTACGCACGTGCTCGTCCAGTGTCGGCGGTGCCATGTCGTCCAATGCGGCCTCAAAAATCGTGACCAACGCTTCGCGCGCGGCGGGTGTATCCGCGATTCGCTGGGCGTAGTCGTCCACAAGTTGCCCGATCGCGACCGCGTCTGAATCGAACGACACTCCCGCCCCGGTGAGTTCCTCGTCGCCCCACGGTAAACTCGGCCAATGGAGCCCAATCAATAGCGGCTGGAAGCTTGGTCGACGTGCACGGATCAGCGCTCGGTCCGTAGTGCAATCAGCCATCGCCGCAATCCAGTGGTCGTATTGCTCGATAGCCGCTGGAATGTCACCTTTCCAGCCGTGGCTGATGAGAAACATGTCAGTCACGCGTCCGCTGTTGACCGCCCCGATGGCGACTTTGCTCAGTAGCTGAAGATCTTTTCCGGAGCCCTCCGGTAGCTCCCGTCCGTCAGCATCGTGGCAGATCAGCAGATAGTCAAGAGTCTCGTTTCCAGGCACCGAACGAACCGGCATTCTCGGCCTCCATTCACGCGTGCCGCTTCCCGGGCAGACCTACCACTCCTTGGCTTAATAGAAGGCGGCGTCCGTGACGCAATTCGTCGCGTAGTGTAATAGCGATCGGGTTCGACCTGTTCGCCCGAATCGCCAAAGCGTCAGAGAGCCGTGCAATTTCTCCCAAAGCCCACGGCTTATGTGTCACCGCGACTCTGACCTCTGAGAAGCCTTTACGAGCGCGTCACCAGAGATAACATTGCCGCGCCGCAGCTCCTCTAGCCACATAGCGGAACGCCGATGCAATTCTACGAAATCCGACCGCTGCTGAACCCGTTGCAGCACGCGCTCAAGATCTGCCTTCGCACCTTCTGCGTCACCACCAAACAGTCGACAGATAGCGCGCATATCTAAGAACTCGACAGCATCGTTTACAGTCACCGCATAATCGACCCCGGGACAGACCTCTCGCCAGAAGCCATCTTTGATGCCGCGGCGCGCTATCTCGATGGCAAGCGTCGGATGCTTGCTGTCTATAGCCCACTGCACCGCCTGACGATAAGCAGTCCGTCCTGCCTCGCGGTCACGAGTCTCGACTGCTCTGCGGGCAGCGTCCAGCGTGGCTTCTATCACTGTCGCGTCGACCGGCAGGTCCGGAAATGTTTTCTCATAAGCGCGCTCGCCGATTTCGGTCCGCCATTCGTCCCACGTCATGTTTCGGCCGATTACAGATCTCGCGATAATTCGCAAATCTTCCTGTCGAACAAGATGTATCCTGACGAGACCATCATCGACCACAGCAAGTCGGCGTGAATCGCGGCTGAAGTGAGGGCGTCCGCCACCTTCGAGTTCAACGAACGATGGCGTCTCTCGCAGATTCCACAGACGCGTTGACGTCTCTCCGCTACTCGCCATCCATTTGTTGTCCGGGCTGAACGCGCTGCACGACTGATTCTGAGCTTCCATGATCAATGTAGCTTGCCCGTTCTGCAAGTGCCAGAGGCGTTGTGGCTTCTGTGTAACGAGCCAAACATCGTCGGAAGAGAAGTCGAAGTCCCAGTGGCCGCCCATGTTGAGATTCGAGGTCACCTTCGCCGTGGCCGTTACGTTACCGGCATCCTCGCTGAGGTCGGCAACAATGCCGTCGTGCGATAAGTCGGCACCTATTGCCACCTTTCGAGATGACGAAGAGAATGTCACATCCACATGCTGGCCTTCGACATTAAATCGGCGCACCTCCCGCCATTCGTCTGACAACCGCCACAAGATCGCGGTCTTGTCGTGCGTACTTGGCCAAGCCACGTTCTCAGCAGTCACGGCCCACGAGCTGTTCGGTGCGAATGTCACGGCTGCCCGCGAACGGTGCGAGACAATCCGTTTTGGCTTTGATGCCGTAGGACTGTCGATGTTCCAAACCATCACCTGAGATTCGGATGTCTTGTCTTCGCTCGCCACCACCCATCGCTCGTCCGGACTAATGGACAAGGGGCCGATATCTGCACGCTCTGTGTTCAACGGGTAAGGCTCGAACCGGTTCGCGTTCAGACGCCACAAACCGGGCGGATGTGATCGAATATAGGGCTGCTCACGTGTCGTCGTATCGGCCACGAGCCATTTGCCGGCCGCACTGAATGAAAGGTGGCCGCCACCCGCGTATTCCGTCAAAGGCTCTGGAGTCGGAGCGGGCGTGACCAAAGAGATCTGCCAAGCTTTGCTCTGTAACCTATCGCTAATCACTAACCAATGGTTCTTCGGATCAAAGACGGCATCCGTGAGGCTAGGAACATCGATCGCAAACGACCTGATCCCGGCGGCTCCAACACTCGTCAACGCACCGCCTGATTGGTCGAATAGCAGAAGCCACCTGCCGTCAGACGATCCAGCTACTTTGGTGTCCGTACGGTTAATGCGCCTCGTGTTCACCGGATCAACAGAAACTGCGGGACCATTTAAAGTGACGACGCTTAGTCGGTTGAGAGTATCGAGGACAGGCAGCGAGCTGCCGCCTGCCGCGATCAATGCATCGAAGCCACTATCCGCGCTCCACCCCGCTATCTGCGTGGGCTCTAGCGTTCCACATGACAACCGAAGGTTGCAGAGGGCCGTCAGGCCATTCCATCCAGATGCAAGTAACCAATCCCCATTTCTTGCAACTCGAAGAAACTCGATGCTACGCCCGTAATTGCCATGAGTGACGAAGGCCGGTGACTCCTGACCCGTTTGCAGATTTGCCAGATGCCACACCGAGACCGCACCGTGGCTATCGCCTACCGCCAGCAATGAGGATTGGTCGTCGAAGGTCAGTGCGTAGACTTCGCCTCCGACGTCGAGCCATTTGCCATCTGCCTGCACACGCCCCTGCGGCGTCTTTAATTCGAAGGAGGGAGTCTGCGCGGGTGTAGTGCGTTGGAGGTCCCAGAGCTGAATGATTCCGTCGTGGGCGAGCGCAAGCCATCGCCCGTCTGAACTGAACTGTGCAAAGGCGATAGCAGTCTCCCTCTCACCGATCGTTCGACGCACAACCGATGCGCCGTCGCGCATCTCCCAAAGCTGTCCAACCGATTGCTTCTGAACGCGCGTGGAATAGAGCTCTTTCGTGACTATCAACCATCGCCCATTGGGACTGCTCTCAATGTTGGAAGGAGCGGCCCCGTCGTCGCCACGATCAAGGATCGGGTCTTTTGTGAACGTTCGGAACAGTGGACCAATGGCGAGCACATGATTGTTCGCTGGTTGCCATACCAGAGCCTGATCGTCGGACAGCAGGACCGATACGTACTCCCCAGTGGGGGTCAACGATATTGCTATTGGTGCGGCTGGAGTATTAAGTACCTGCGAGGGACGGTCAGAAATCGCCGGTCCGTCGAGCCTCCACAGCTCCACGCGATTCCCGGAGTCTGGTGCTACCGCGAGTAAAGATCGGTTTGCTGCGACGACGGCACTGCGCACCCGATTGTTGTCGCCGAAGGTGCTAAAGTTATTGTTGTTGGGACCAAATTTGACGCTGGCGCCGTTTGTAATGTGCTTCGTCACATCCATGAAACGCAGAAAGCCACTTCTCGTCAACGTGACTAGCCACCTATCGCCGCGAGACAGCCATACATTGCGAAGCGGCTCACCGAAGCTCTCAAGGAGTTCAAGCAGCCGCGGTTCGCGCCCGCGCAACACGGACCACACGTGTACCGTGCCGTTGAAGTGGCCGGCTACGAGCAGATCGCCACGCTCACTGATATCGGAGCAAGTAGCCAGCTCCAGGGAGGCGTCACGAAGCTCGCCGTGGCCAAAGAACGCCATTGCGTGATTCTGAGCTAGCGCAGACCGGAGAGCTGCTTGCCCTGCGGGAAACCAGCGCGTCTCGTCACGTGGATCACTCTCGCGGATTGCGGCGAGAGCCAACAGTCCGGCGGTATCTGGTTGCGTCGAAAGCAGCGCACGCGCCCGTGATGCATATTCGGCTGCGCGTGCGTTCCGAGCCTCCTGCTCTGCCCGAGTTCTCTCGCCAACGGCAGCGCGCCACTGCCACAGAAGCGTTGTGGCAAGGATGAGCGCAACAGCAAAGCCGGCGCTGAGAGACCCGATCGCGAGACGTCGACGGCGCCGTAGCTTGTATTGTTCGAAGTCCTCAGCTTCTGAGCACGCATTCAGATACTGCACTTCAGCCGCGTTAAGTGAGATAGCACCACTACCCAAGAGTGCGCGAGCCGCATCTAGCCGGATTCCGCGGTGGAGCAGCAGGCTCCGTTCACGAGCACCGGTCTCAAAATCCCTCGATGCGCGAGCGACTGATTCGCGTATTCTGATGCGGTCCTTATCGTCGCTGAGCCATTCCGCCAACCGTTTCCAGTGGCGGATGAGCGCTTCGTGCGCGACTTCGACTTCGTCCTGGTCGGTCAGCGAATTGCGGCTCGTGCTGACGAGGACCGCGTCGGCGAGCCGCTTGACCAGTTGCTTAGTGGCCTCGGGATCCGTACCCGCAGGCACGAGTTCGGAGAACGGTACGCGACGCCGTGTGTCGCGGCGCTCCTCGCCTGGTGCGGTCTGTTCATCGATCTGCGTGAGCCGCAGGAAGATGTCTCGCACGTGCTGTTGCTCGGTCGCGGGCAACTCCGCATACAACCGGTCGGCAGTCTGCGCGATCGCTTTTTTGACACCACCGACGGTCCGGTATTCCGCGGCGCGGAGCCACCGACCATGCCGCCGCTTCCAAAGCTCAAGGAGCGTGTGTTGCAGCAGTGGCATCGCACCGGGCTCACCGGCGACTTCGTCGAGCATCGTCTGGCTGAGATCCGCCTCGAATCGCAAACCCACCTTCGCCGCTTGCTGCTCCATGGCGGAGCGAAGCTCCGCGGTTGTCATCGGTGCGATGAGCTCCTGCCGCCCCTGCATCCGCGCTCTCAGCTCGGGATACGGCGCGCACTCGCCCCAGAAATCCGCGCGCATCGTCAGCACAACTTGGTGATCGGTCGTCAGGGCGAGCACGGCGTCGATGAAGGCCCTTCGCTGCACTTCGTCGCGACACGCGGTGAAGACCTCTTCGAATTGGTCGATGACATACAGCACAGCCCCGCTCGCGATCGTCGCTTGGACGGCGTGCAGTTGTTGGAGTGGTGTGCTGCCCGGCGTCAGATAAGCGACCTGCAGATGCGGGTGCTGGCGCTGAAGACGCCGCACGAGGCCTGCCAGCACCACGGACGACTTACCGCTGCCGGACGGACCAAGCACCGGCAGAAACGTATCGTCGGTGAGCTTGCGCAGCAGCGTGCAAATTAGCGCGTCGCGGCCGAAGAAAAACTCGTGGTCTTCCGTTCGGAATGGTGACAGCCCACGGAATGGTTGCCGACCGTCATAGGCCGGCACCAGCTTCCCTTGGGCCAACGCATGAAAGCTGATGTCCAGCACTTCCTGGCAGATCTCGGTGATCGTCTGAAGACTGGTTTCTCGGCTCTGCCGCGCGTCGGGGGTCAATGTCGTCGCGTCCGCAGCGAGCCACGGCTCGAGTAAGTGCCGGTGCTCGGCTACCTTTGGCCGCAGCACCGGAGCACGCTCCACGAGCAGTGCGTCGAGCTGTTCCAGAGCCGCACGAATCTCGCCGCCTAAGAGCTCACGGTCAACGGCCGGACTGAAGAGCGGTTGGTCTCCCAGCCGGCTATAGAGCGCGGGCACGTGGACGTCGAGGCGTGCAGCTAACCCGGCGTACGCTTCCACGAGTGCACGGTCAACCGCCCCGATGTCGTCCCGCGACGGCTGCAGCAGGTGTTTATAAAACGCGTCGCTTAACGCGTGAGCCATGCCGACTGTGACCGGCTCGGTCATCCCAATTACCGCGGGAATGCCGAGATCGCGGACAAGCCGTTGCGCCAATCCACCCAGTCGTTGCTCCGCCTCGGGAGCGCCGCTTTCGCACACCGACAGATAAACGAAGTGGGGCAATTGCCGCACGCGCCGCAATCGCTCGATGAGCATCGTCGCGGCAATACCATGCGCAGGCACCGCTCCTGTGACATCGGCGGTTGGCTGCTCAAGATAGATCCACGTTTCGTCGGCTTCTCGATCGAAGCGACCGTGACAGACGATGTGCAGAATGGAGTAGGGACCCGCGGCCGCCCCCACCGTCAGGTGGGTCAGCAGCCCATCCAGCGTTGGCAGCCCGATAGCCTCCGGAACCCGGGCTAGCACGTCATAAGACATGCGCTTGCCGAAGACCGCCGCAAGTCGGGTAACGGCTGCCGGTGCATCGAACGTCGTTAAGCCGTAGCGGCCCACAGGATCTGCGGGATTCGCCACCACCACCAGCGCCCTCAGGTCGCGCCGACCTATGGGGGGATAAGGCCGGTCGGTCAGACTCGGCAGATAGAGAGAATAGAGCGCGCGCTGGTCGAGGGTCAGGAAATCCCACTCGGTGCTGTCCACCGGCGCGCAGAGCCACTCCCAGCGCCAAGTGCGTAACGCCGGATCTTCTACACACAGCCACAGCCGCACCGGCGCGTCGCCGCGCGCGACGGCATAGGCATCGCGAATCGGACCTTCGAACAGCGCATGCCCGAGCGCTTCGCCGTACGTCCGAGGACTGGCGCTGACTGGCTCGGCCGGCATTCGCAACTCGCCTTCGCTACGCGTCGGCAGCAGCTGACCGCTCCTGTGATATTCAGCCACTACGGGCCACACCCCGGCTGCCACCGCTCGCTGCACCGTCAGCTCTAACGTGCTGGCCATCGCCCGATGTGGCGTATCGTAACGCGTGCTCCTACGAAACACCATTAGCGACGACGGAAGAGTCCCTCGTCAGGACGGAGGTGCAGCGCCGAGATCGCAGAAGTGGTCACGCGCAGGTACGGGTTGCAGCGGGGCCACATCGTGATCGGAACTCGCGAAGGGGACTCAGCACCGATACTCTTAGCATCCTCGGCGCGCGAGCACCCAACGACCAGCCTGGGGAGGTTTCCATGCTTGTCACGAGAAGGGGGTAGGGATTTTCCTCGGACGAGTCACTCCTACAGGAGAGGATGCGTGTGGCAACCGGCGCATCGAGGTCCAGCGTCGCTTGAGGCCATGCTTTCATGACCGCCGCCTCAAGCTGCTCTTGGCGGGCCTTCACCCAAGGCGCGTAGCTCTTCTCGGTGATGGCCGAGAAGAATCGACACTTGGTCGATCGGCACGCCGCCGAGGAGGAGTTCCACCGCGAAGGTATCGCGGAAGCGGTGGGCGTGAAACGCTCAAAAACCTACTTGGAAGTACGTATTGAGTACGCCGGATCAGCGCGGTGCCCTTGCTAGGTCTAAGGCGAGACGTTGCAGATCGGACCTTCGGTCGAGTTGTGGGTGCGCCGCGCACCTGCGCGCGCATCGCATCGACCCTTGCGAAGCTCCGGAACAACGCACTCGCATTCGATCCATTCATATCTACCTAACCATGCGTGAGAGAATGCCCGCCGGGAGGAAGCAATGGCAAACGACTCTTCTGAGATCCGCGAGCTTCGTCCTGAAGACGTTCCCCACTGTTCGACACCGTTCATCGATGGGCCCGCGGTCCTCTCTGTCGAACTCGAAACACTTCCATATCACCAGCTCGGCGGTCCAGGCCTCGAGCGCCTCTGCTACGCGCTTCTCCTCGCTAAGGAGTATGAGCCTCGCTTCTTCGGGCGCAGCGGTCAGCAGCAGCATGGTGTAGATCTTGTTGCGGAGAAGGCGGGCCGAGTCGAAATATTTCAATGCAAGAACCTTGGGCGCCGACCGACCGCGACCGAGCTGGGAGCTTACCTAAGTTCGTTTGAACATGCATGGCTGAAGCAGGCCGGTCTTCCGATCCCTCATCGTTTCGTAATTTGCTGCCCTGCAGTGTTTCGCGACTCCGAGGTCGACGCGAGCTGGATTCGCGCCAAAGAGTCTTTCCAGAGCCGGACCAACATCGAAGTCGGGCTCTGGGATCTGGATCTTCTTAATGGCTGGCTTAGAACTCTACCAGACGTTGTCGCTGACGTGTTCTCCGACAGACACGCGGAAGCATTCTGTGACATCGACGCCTGGCACGCCGGCCTCTTCCAGCCGACACGATGCCGCACTCCCGCTGATCCACGTTTGAAGCGCTACCGCCACTCGGTTTTGAGCCGTCGGCTCTACGTTGATAGCGGGCGAATGCACGCGATTTCCGACGCTATTGACCGCTCGCCGGTCATTTTTGTGCGTGGGTTACCCGGCACGGGGAAGACCTTTACGACACTGGCTATTGCTGAGCGCTATGCCGAGGGAACACGCCGCGCATACTTTGTCGACGTTGCCGCTGACGACTTCACCGGCGCGAGGCTCAGAGATGGCATTCGAGCCCGAGTATCCCGACCATCTATCTTCGTGCTAGAGAACTGTCACGAAAATCCAGACGCCGTCTCACAAGCACTTGACGGAATCGCCTCGCTCCTACCAACGGGACGGCTGAAGGTAATTTGCCTTCTCCGCCGCGTACCCGGTCCTCCAGAGTCGCGTAGCGACGAATGGTTCCTTGAATCGGATATCGAAGCACACCGCGCAGTCGTTGACTTTGACACGGATGACGATCTCCTGACGCGCTTTATTCTTTTCTGGCGTCCCGAATTCGCAGGACTGTCTGACACGCGTCTCTCAACGCTTTCAGCGGTATGTGGACGCGATCTGTTCCTGTTGGATGAACTGCTAACCCGCCTCGCCTCGCCACGTGACATCGACACGCTGTCGCCATCGGGCATGTACGACATGGTTCGCCATGCCTACTTCGGCAAACGAACGGCGGATGACTTTCCAATAACACGTCGTCTGGCGGCGCTTGCCCAGTTCGGCCTTTACCCTCGCGCGGATGTTCTCCGCCCACCGCCAGAGGAACTTGCTCTACTTGAGAGCTTCTGTATTCGAAGTGGGCAGCCGCCCCGATGGCGTTTTCTCCATTCAACCGCAGCCGAGTTGATATTGCATTCCCTATGGTCCGGCATGGGCGCCCTTAATCCTGAAGACGTTTCGACTTACGCGGCGAGCGACATAGTTGACTATTTTCTAGACGTTCAACGCCAAGACCTTCGACCACCCGCCCAATTGACATCACTTGCTTTGGACCTGATCGCCGTTCTGGAAAGTGGCCTTAAGTTGTCAGGCGAGACCGGCCATCGCCGCTTGACCGCCACTCTGCTCGACAGCGAACCAGTGCGGCGGTTGCTCGTGAGTCTAGTGGATCATCCGCTGTATCCGCGGCTCATCTACCTGTGCACTCGTGCTGCACATCAATCTGGCGCGACCTTCACTGACTACTATTTGCAGCGTGTCGCCGAGGCGATCAGAACAATTACGGCGGCGCCGTACACATATGGATCCCGAGACATCGGCCACCTAGGCTTCATGCTGCAGCTCCTACAGACGGCGGCGCCTGTTCTTCATGAGGCTCTGTTCGTAGAGCTGAATGCGGTGCAGCTTCTGGATCTGATTGTGACCCATGGCACAATCTTTGATCTCTATCTCATCACTGCCCACAGCTCGAGTTCCTTTGCCCGCACACTGGTCGATTCTCTGCAAGACCCTTACATCGACCGACTCCTGTCGTCCACAATCGCGTCTAAACGACCCATAGGCAGGCTTCATGGCGTCCTAAAAGCACTCCAGCGTCAGCCCGCACTGGTTTCCATTGCACGGGACCTTGAACGCAAAATTGGCGCAGAGCGATTCCTGCGGCTGATCCTGGCGAACGGCACGGTCTACGAACTCTTCCACGTCATTCCTGAAACCTCGCCCGATTTCGCCATGAACCTCCTCGCAGATCTCGACGATGTCCGCGCAGTTCAATTGATCGAAAAATCGATCGCTAGTGGTCGTTCCATAGGTACACTTCATCTTACCCTTCGTGACCTCCACCGTAAGCCTGACACTCGCGCGGTCGGGTTAGCCCTGGAGATGAAGATCGGCGCGCAGCGATATTTGCGCTTGATCGAATCCAATGGGACTTTCTACGAACTTTTTCGAATGCTGCATCGATCATCCGCTGGTTTTGCTGCCGAGCTCGTCGAACATCTCTCTGAAGATCGAGTCGAGCGACTACTTGAGAAGACGATCTCGAGCGGACGTTCCATCGGCACTTTGAACCTCACCCTTGGCGACCTGCGCAATCGTAAGGAGACCCGCGAAATCGGTTGCGAGTTGGAACGCAGAATTGGCGAAGCCCGCTTTCTACGTCTAATCGAAGCCAACGGCACGCTCTTTGAGCTGTTTGTACTTGTCAGCGACGCTACATGGGCTTTCGGCCGCGAATTGGTCCGCGCCATCGACACAGCCTACATGGAACGTCTTGTCGATCGAACTATCGCCGCTGGCCGTTCCATTGGTACACTGAATACTGCCCTACGCGACTTGCACCAAAACGCAGCTTCAGCAGACATTGGCGTCTCGCTTGAGGCAAAACTTGGCGGCACGCTCTTTTGGCGACTTCTCGCCGAATCCGGCTCAGCCGGGCCCCTCGCCGACCTATTGCGGGATGTCAGCGCGGCGTTCCGTGATCAGGTGGTTGTAGCCGCCCGAGGGCTCACCGCCGCACGATGGCAGGGTATCATTGCGCGAGGCGACTTCTTTCAACTCTGCAAATTGATCGGTGGTTCCCAAGGGCTGTTTGACGACGACGTCGTTGGACCACGCCTCTTGCAAGTTATCGAAACCCAAGCGCCGTTGTTGGTAGGGCGCACGACGTGGTACGAACGCAACACGAGCGCAAAGCTGCTCCGAAGGAGTAGCGCGTTGGCACCGAAGACCGCGGCGACCGACGCGCTAGTCGCACTGCTGCTTCAAATTCGAATTGAGACGCTCACCTTCGCGAACGTTAGGGAGGCGCTGAATGGCCTCGAGTGCCTGTACCAGCACGTACCGGATGCCCGTGAGGCACTCGCTGCGAAAGTGCTGGTACTTCTCCCGGCGCCTGAGACGTGGGTGCTCAATCCGCGCGAGGAAATGGCACTACCTAGAATCTTACTTCGAGTTATTGCTGAGCCCGAATTCTCGGAGCATGCGGATTACTATGAACAGAGCCTACTACGACGACTCACGCCGGACTTGATCAGCCAGAGCCGGACCGTCGACATTTTATGGCTTCTTTGGGGATTATTTGCCTATTCCCTTAAACGGCGGCCGAAGGCTACGCCGACCGCTTTCGCCGGGACGCTGCCCACGCCCATAGTGAGCGCGGTACGCGACACTCTCACTGCACGGGCTGCTCGTCATGGATCGGTGGACGAGGTTCGCGCTCGATTCGGTCTTTTAGGACTGTTGGATTTGCTCGGAATCCAGGCTGCTCCGGATGCACTTGGAGCACTTCGGCAGCAACTGCGGCGTGACGCGGAGGACGGCGCGCTGCGGCTCTGTGCGAATCAGAACTTTGTGATCGCGTGTCTCGTATTTCGAGCCGTAACGATCGTGAGGCGTCTATCAGCGTCCGTGCGGCAGGATTTCGAGAGGCGCCTTCTGAACGATGCTGAAGACTATTCCGCACTAGACCCTGCCGCGCAGTACCTTTATGACGATTTGCGCGGTCATGA
>DATLWH010000437.1:0-5239 GCA_035576505.1 Thermoanaerobaculia bacterium
CTGAGCGAAGCCGAAAGCCTGCCCTGAGCGAAGCCGAAAGCCTGCCCTGAGCGAAGCCGAAGGGGGGGCGGCTCCGGATCTCGGTGTGATTGCAACTTTTTTTTGACCCCCAACCTCGCCGCCGATGACCGAAAAAGTAACAGTTACTGGAAAACGCCGTCCCGTCTGTGAGAGCGGGACGTGAGTTAAGTAACCTATAGGTTACTGATTTTTTCCGGGTAGGGATCCTCCCTCCTCGCGTCTCTCCCCTCACGTGACGGACGCAAACAGCCTCAGACGCCCCTTCGACTCGCTTCGCTCGCTCGGGGCAGGCTTGCCGCGGAACGGCCTCGAGCCCGTGCGGATCCTTTGTGGAACGCGCCTCTGCCGGCTGGATCGCTCGCCGTCACACCCGATCGGCACGCGGCCGCGTGCCGCCTGCCCGGAGGCTCCTGATCAGGGCTGTCCGGGTAACCCCGCCGTGCGCCGCGCGTGTGGCGCGCCGCGCGGCCTTCAACAGGAGGAAACCATGTCCAGGAACAAAGCCACTGCAGATGTGCCGCAGGTACCGGCGCCTGATCCGGTGCCGGCACAGACCCCAACAATCACGCATTACCAGCAGATCGCCGAAACCTTCGCCAAGGCCCTCGACGACATGCTGGCGCTCATCCCCACCTTCGTGGAGGCCCACCCCGACACGACGAGATTCGTCAACAGGCACCAGAACGTGCCGCTGCAATTCATCGCCACGGCTGTGGCCGCGGCCGAGGAAAACCCCGAGCTGCAGGGGGGTACCTTCGATGCCACCGAGGCCCGCGATGCCCTGCAGTACATCGACGCTTTCCGCCCCATGGCGGACCGGCTGCACGCGGCGGCAAAGAACCTCACCTTCAGCATCAACTCCAGGAAGGCCAACGCCGGCAATGGAGCGTTGGAGGTCTATGCCATCGCCAAGCGCGTCGCCCTCAATCCCCTGAGCACGACCGTGTCTTCGCATGTCAGCAACCTGAAGCGCGATCTGGGAAAGCGGAGAGCCAAGAAGGTGACCCCAACGCCGGGCACTCCCGTTCCGGCGCCCCTTCCCGCTCCGGGCACGCCGACTCCGGTCTCGGTTCCCACCACCCCCACCATGGCAGCAAACGGAGGGCTCACCGCAGAAGAGCAGGCATGACCGCGTGGCCCGCGGTCATGCCCTGACACTCACCCCATCCTCACGAGAAAGGAGATCCATGTCATGCGGAAAGTACATCATCCGGCATGCTCTGTCATCCCGCTGCACATGCAGCGGCACATGACCGAGCGTATAGCCTCGACGCGGTATCACAGCCAGGTGATCGCCGCCGGCCGTGCCGCCGCGCTGATGCGCCCGGCCTCGCCGCCGCCGCCGTTGCCGAACGGACGGAACCGGAGCGTCGATGACTCCGGGCACCAGCGGCACCTGCCCGGCAAGCTGGTCATGGCCGGCCACAGGGCCGACCACCGCCCGTCAGCAGCGGCATCGAGGTAGCTCCAGTAGTTGACCTGTCAACCCGACGCGCGGGGCGTTCCGATCACGCCCCGCGCAATGGGACACAGACACTCTTGTCTGTGCATGAAAGGAAAGAGGAAACCATGAGAACTGGACAGCAACAAGAGACCAAAAAGAACGATCTCTCCTTCGAGAGCATCGACGACCAGATCAACGACCTGCTCGACGAGCTCGAGGCGGACGGCCTCGGCGCCGAGGGCGCCGAGGGCTTTTTCGATCGACTCCTGGGACCAGAAGCCCATGAGAAAAACTAGAAACCAGAGACCTGCTGGTTTTGCCGGTCACGCAGTGGCATGGAGAGGGTCTCGGCGGCGTCGCGATGGAGTAGGTCTCCCTCGGTTCGCGAAAGATGCGGCGGAAGTGCGTGGCTGCTGACTTCGGAACTGCGAATGCCGATCACAACGGCGTCGACTGGCAGTTATTCTGCATGTGCGTTAATCAGCGATTCAACAGCACGCTGGTTCGCTCGAGTTGGTCTGGCATCAACGTAAGGTCGTGTCGTCGGGTACCGACTCTCGCATAGTCATGAGGAAGTTTCAATTCAATACCGCCACCGGTGGCGGCTCGTTTTCCGGCGAGGTGGCTGTCAGCGCCCTCGTAAACGACGACCAGTGGCAGCCTGCCGTCGACGTCGCTCCTGACTGCACTTGTCTCGTTACCTACTATGACTACAATCACGCCGATGGCGCAGACAGGGTGCGCTACAGAATCTACGGCAAGAAGGTCAACGCGGACGGTACGGCCATCCCCGGCGAGTTCGACACGCGTTTGTTAACAGCGTGGAAGCATCGGACGTGGCGCGATATACGGCGTTCAACGAGTTTGGTTATACTTTTTACTCGCTGAGAGAATACCAGGACGTCTGGTATCGCAGCGGCATCTGGAACGCCGCCGGGCTCTATATCGGTTCAACGATGAACAAAGGAGACATTATCCTTGCGCGTCCTCAATGAATGTCGTTACCGCGCTGCGCACCCTTTGTTGCTCGCGCTGCTGGTCATCGTCACGCCAGCCGTGAAGGCGGCAGACGTCTATCTCGTTCGATTCAATGCGCTGTCACGACAGAACGGATGCATCAGCGTCGTATGGCACGATCAGGCCGTCCTGTTCAACAGCGGCAACGCACCTGCGACGGTCCGCGTGCTGGGGGTGAGCCAGGGACAGCCTGCAGCCGGTGCGCCGAATTCTTTTGTTCTTCCACCAGGTAGCGCTGTCGCGCTCGACGATGCGTTGTCTCACGGCTGGTCGAATGTGGCCCCACTGTACGTCATGCATCTGGATGTTCCGCCCGGCGTTCGTGTCACCAGCCGGAATGAAGTCTACACCCACAACGATTGCATCGTCCTGCCTCCAAGACCCGGCGCTCTTGGTCAGGTGGCGATGCCTGTGTTTACTGCACTCGTTCCGGCCGGCACCGCTCAAGCGCATCTCGGGACGGATCTAGGTGAATTCCCGTCCCGCACCAATGTCGGCATCTATAACGCCGGCAGCGTCGGCGCGCAGGCCCACATAGAACTGAGACGAGTCTGCGATGATACGGTGGTCGACCAGCGCTCAGTTATCATCCCGCCCAACAGCACGGTTCAGGTCGGTGCGCTTGCTGCCGGCGCGAACATCTGCACAAAGTCGTCACAAGCAGAGTGGCTTCGCTACACCGTCGTCACTGTGGATCAGCCTAGCCTGACCTTTGTATCGAACGTTCGCGAGACGCCGCCGAACGACAGTATGGGTTTCGTGCCGACCATCGATCTGGCAATGCCCTCAGGCGGAGTGCAATACTAGGACGCCGAAGCCGAACTACAAGCCGGGAAGGGAGGGGCCTTCGTTCCTTGCGCATTGCTAACGACATGTCGTTCGTCAAAGCCCCACACCCTTTCCGGGTTGCAGGTGGGGGGTCCTTCGGCGTCCTGCGCCGCGGATCTTGATCTGTGCACGCACCGACAGTAGAGGCGCGGCTGCGGCAGCCTCAGGATGACAGTTTGGATGACAGTGGTGTGTAAACGACAGTGTCTCGCCGCGGCTCCGTGCAGGCTTACAGCGGGATGTTGCCGTGTTTTTTTGGCGGGTTCCGGTCGCGCTTGTTGCGGAGCATGGCGAAGGCGGTGATCAGCTTGCGTCGCGTGAAACGCGGTTCGATGATCTCGTCGACGTAGCCGCGCTCGGCGGCGATGTAGGGGTTGGCGAACTTTTCTTTGTATTCGGCGATCTTGCCGTCGCGGTCTTTCGAGCCTTTGTAGAGGATGTTGACCGCGCCTTCGGCACCCATCACGGCGATCTCCGCGGTCGGGTAGGCGTAGTTCATGTCGGCGCGGATGTGCTTCGAGTTCATGACGCAGTAGGCGCCGCCGTAGGCCTTGCGCGTGATCACGGTGATCTTGGGGACGGTTGCTTCGGCCAGGGCGTAGAGCAGCTTGGCGCCGTGGATGATGATGCCGCCGTACTCCTGATCCGTTCCGGGCAGAAAGCCAGGTACGTCTTCCAGCACGAGCAGGGGAACGTTGAAGGCGTCACAGAAGCGGACGAACCGCGCTCCTTTGCGCGAGGCGTTGATGTCGAGCACCCCGGCCAGGAAGGCGGGCTGGTTGGCGACCACGCCGACGGAATGCCCGTTGAGGCGGATGAATCCGACCACGAGGTTGCGCGCGAAGTGCTGGTGGACCTCCAGGAAGTGATCTTCGTCGGCGATGGTCCGGATCAGATCGCGGATCTCGTAGGGCTGGTTCGGTGATTCGGGGATGAAGTCGTCGAGCTGGGCGTCGACGCGGTTGATGTCGTCGTTGCCGGCCACACGGGGCGGCTCTTCCATGTTGTTCGAGGGGACGAAGGAGAGCAGCTCCCGGATCGTGGCCAGGCAGTCTTCATCCGACTCCGCGGCGAAGTGCGCCACGCCCGAGGTCTGGTTGTGTGTTTCGGCGCCGCCGAGCTTTTCTTTCGTGACCTCTTCGTGCGTGACCGTGCGGATCACGTCGGGGCCGGTGACGAACATGTAGCTGGTCTTCTTCACCATCAGGATGAAGTCGGTGATGGCAGGGGAGTAGACCGCGCCGCCGGCGCACGGCCCCATGATGGCGGAGATCTGGGGCACCACCCCCGAGGCCAGCGTGTTGCGGAGAAAGATATCGGCGTAGCCGCCCAGTGAGACGACGCCTTCCTGGATGCGGGCGCCGCCCGAGTCGTTCAGGCCGACGATGGGCGCGCCGTTCTTCATGGCCAGGTCCATGATCTTCACGATCTTCGCGGCGTGCGTTTCGGAGAGCGATCCGCCGAAGACGGTGAAGTCCTGGGCGAAGGCATAGACGAGCCGGCTCCCGATCGTGCCATAGCCGGTGACGACGCCGTCGCCGGGGATGCGCTGCTTTTCCATCCCGAAGTCGGTGGAGCGGTGGACGACGAGCTGGTCCAGCTCCTGAAACGAGCCGGGATCAAAGAGCAGGGCGATCCGCTCGCGGGCGGTTTTCTTCCCTTCGGCGTGCTGGCGCTCGATCCGTTTCTCGCCGCCGCCAATCTCGCTCTCGCGTTTGCGGCGTTCCAGCTCTTCCAGGTCGGGGCCGGTCACAGTGTGAAGTTCCGTTCCGCGGCCACGCGCCTCATCGCTTCCGTGACCTCGCTCTCCGAGGGTTCGCGGCTGCCAATCGATTTCGAGAGGCGAATCCGCGCTTCCGACTCGATGGCGTCATACGCGGCGAAGTTGTCCTCGAGCGTGCGGGTGACGACGTCGATGCCGATCTCGGC
>DATLWH010000438.1:0-2285 GCA_035576505.1 Thermoanaerobaculia bacterium
ATGGCCTCGCGGAACACATGAATGGCCTCGCGGAACACATGAATGGCCTCGCGGAGGCCATTGATGGCTACCAGCGGTCCGTGAACGCCCCTTTCGGTTAGGTTGATCGTCTCCGCGCCGCGAGTGCCAAATTTTTTTACCGGCACCCTCGCTCCGGAGGACCGAACAAGCGCCGTATAAGGCGCTTTGTAGCCCCTCCGCAGAGAGCAAAACACCCATTAAGCAGCGTATACGCGTCTTAATTTTTTCTGGTAGGGAAACACCCCCCCTGGCGACTCTCCTCTTGCGTGATGGACACAATCAGGCTCAGACGACAGTCGCCGCGGCATGGCCTTGACCCTGCGCGGCCCCTTTGCGGGAAGCGCGTCTCCAGCCTGACGGTGCTCCGCCACAACCCAACGGCACGCGTACGAGTGCCGCATGCCCGGAGGCTCCTGGCCAGGACCGTCCGGGTAACCCAGCCGTGCGTGTCGCGCGTGTGGCGCGAGCGCGCGGCCTTCAACAGGAGGATAGAGATGTCCAGCAAGAAAGCCACGGGAGATGTGCCGCAGGTACCGACGCCTGATCCGGTGCCGGCACAGACCCCAACCACCACGCACTACCAGCAGATCGCCGAAAACCTCGCCAAGGCCCTCGACGACATGCTGGCGCTCATCCCCACCTTCGCGGAGGCCCACCCCGACACGACGAGATTCGTCAACAGGCACCAGAGCGTGCCGCTGCAGTTCATTGCCACGGCTGTCGCGGCGGTCCAGGAGAACCCTGAGCTGCAGGGGGGTACCTTCAATGCCACCGAGGCCCGCGATGCGCTGCAGTTCATCGACGCCTTCCGCCCCATGGCGGACCGGCTCCACGCGGCGGCAAGGAACCTCACGTTCAGCATCAACTCCCGGAAGGCAAACGCCGGCAATGGAGCGTTGGAGGTCTATGCCATCGCCAAGCGCGTCGCCCTCAATCCCCTGAGCACGACCGTGGCCTCGCACGTCAGCAACCTGAAGCGCGATCTGGGAAGACGCGGCGGCGCCAAGAAGAAGCCGGCGCCCGGCACGCCCACTCCGGTACCGGTTCCGGGCACTCCCGTTCCGGCATCGGCTCCGGGCACGCACGCTCCGGCCCCGCTCCCGACCCTTCCCATCCCGGCAGTCATCGGAGGGCTCACCGCAGACGAGCAGGCATGACCGCGTGGCCCGCGGTCATGCCCTGACACGCACCCCATCCTCACGAGAAAGGAGATTCATGCGGCGTAGCTGAGTAGTTGATCTGTCAACCGAAAGCGCGGGCGTTCCGATCACGCCCGCGCAATTTGAACCGGCGAACCCCAGGTGATTTTGGAACCTCGGCGCGCAGTCCACCGAACCGCGTAGAGTAGACGCCGTGCGCGTTCGCTTCTACGACTTCCTACTCGACACAGAGCGTCGTGAGTTGTCGCGCGCCGGCACACCTGTGCCTCTTCGCCCGAAAGCGATGCGACTCCTTGAAACGCTCATCGAACACCGTCCCAAAGCGATATCGCAGGAAGAGCTGTATGACCGTTTGTGGCCCGATTCGTTTGTCGACAAGATCAGCCTCCACAAAGTGATGTATCAGCTTCGCAAAGCGCTGGACGACGATCATCAGACCATGATCCGAACGGTCTATGGATTCGGGTTCTCATTCGCAGCGGCCGCCATCTACGAAGAACCGGGGAGCCCCTCGGCGCGTTGCCAGATCGTGATCGGCGATTCCGAGTTCGACCTGCGCGAAGGCGAGAATCTCGTCGGCCGCGAACACGGCGCCGCGGTGCGCATCGAGGCGCCTTCGATCTCGCGCCGTCATGCCCGCATCATCATCAGTGGAGAACAGGCAACGCTCGAGGATCTGCAGAGCAAGAACGGGACGTGGATTCGAGGAACGCGGATTCACCGAGGAGAGTTGAAGGACGGCGACTCGATTGTGTTCGGGATCGTGGCGGCTGCGTTCCGGATCGTTCCGGCCGAACAGAGTACGGAGACCGATCTCTGAAGGAAAGGATCACTTGGGGAGAAGTTCAGGAAAAGTGAGCGCAACGGCGGCCGCACGTTGCGCGCATGCTCATCGCCGTTCTCCTTTTCGCCATCCGCCTTTCCGCTTCAACCGCCGGTTCATTCGATGTCCGCAGCGCCGCTGACGATCCCCAGGTCCTGGCTGTCATGCAGGATCTGGCCCTGCGCGGCGCACACCAGGTCGATCAGCAGGAGGTGGCTGCATTCCTTGTGCGCGACGCGAACGGAGCGATTTCATCCGTTCTGTGGCCGCACACCGCGAAC